>CAMLHU010000081.1 GCA_946479825.1 uncultured Gemmatimonadota bacterium | reverse complement strand
AGAGCACGGCACTCATAATGCCGGGGTCGCGGGTTCGAGTCCCGCCCCTGCTATGGTCCAGCAGAAGGCCCCCGGGGTTTCCGGGGGCTCTTTCGTCCCACCTGGGATGCTCGTTCACCGCTCCGCTCCTCCGTCCCTCCGTCCCTCCGTCCCTCCGTCCGCCCGTCCGCCCGTCCGCCCGTCCGCCCGTCCGCCCGCCCCCTCACGGCCCCAGCACCTCCAGCACTTCGTCCCGCGAGATCTTCCCGAAGTAATCCTCGACGTCGCCCGCGTCGAGCGCCGCGGCCACCGACTCGCGGGTGAAGGGGAGCCCCTTGAGTCGGGCCTCGAGTTCCCCGACGTCCACCCGACCCATGTAGTCGCCGAAGATCCGGACCGACCGGATGTGGCCGTCCTGGATGTCGAACCGCGCGTCGATCTCGCCGGCGGGGAACCGCCGGGCCCGCTGGACGTTGCTCGGCGGGTTCTCGCCGTAATTCCACTCCCAGGTGCCGTACTTCTCGGCCCGGAGGGCCTCGACCTTGCGCCAGTCGGCGGCGTCGAGGGAGACCGTGGGGATCTTCGAGCGGTCGCGGGTGCCGAAGAGCCGTTCGAGGATCCGCTCCCGGAGCTCGTCCACCGTGATCGGCGCCGCAAGGAACTCGGAGATGTTGGCCACCCGGCTCCGGACCGACTTGACCCCCTTCGACTCGACCTTGCCCGGCTTGGGTCGGAGCGCCGCGGTCACGTCGTCGAGGTCGGAGTCGAGGAGCAGGGTACCGTGGCTCAGCATCCGGTCGGCGCTCGCGAACTGGGCGTTCCCCGAGATCTTCCGGCCCCCGGCCAGGATGTCGTTCCGGCCGCCGATCTCGGCGGGGACGCCGAGCGCCTGGAGCACCTCCACCACGGGACGGTTGAAGGTCTCGTAGCGGTTGAACCGTCCGCCGACGTCGCGGGTCATGAAGCTGAAGTTGAGGTTGCCGAGGTCGTGATAGACCGCCCCGCCCCCGGAGATCCGCCGGACCACCCGGATGCCCCGCGCCTCGACCACCTCCTCGGCGATCTCCTCGACCGTGTTCTGGTTCCGGCCGATGATGATGGCGGGCGCGTTCACGTAGAACAGGAGGAGGTCGTCGTCACCCATCCGGTGGCGGAGGACGTACTCCTCGAGCGCGAGGTTGAGGTGGGCGTCGGTGTGGCCGCCGTTGTCCACGAACAGCATCGGGTCTGCCTGGTAAGGACCGGTCAATCATCACCGGGCCGGCGGGGCGGCGTCAACGCCGTCGCGCCAAGGCGGGGCCCCGCTAACTTCCGGGCGTGACCCCAGAACCCCTCCTGGCCGTCCGCGGCCTCCGCAAGGTCTATGGCGACGTCGTCGCCGTGGACGACCTCTCGTTCTCCGTCGCCCCCGGGGAGATCGTCGGGCTGGTCGGCCCGAACGGCGCCGGCAAGACCACCACCATCAGCACGATCCTCGGCGTCCTGGCCCCGGACGGCGGGACCATCACCGTGGACGGGGCCGACCTGGCGCGGCATCGCTCCGAAGCCCTCAGCCGCACCAACTTCGCCGCGGTGTACTCGCCGCTGCCGGGGAACCTGACCGTCGAGCAGAACCTCCGGGTGTTCGGGATGTTCTACGACGTGGCCGACCTCGAGCGCCGGATCGCCGAGGTCGTCGCCGAGTTCGACCTCGGTCCCTTCCGCCACCGCAAGTGCGGAGTGCTCTCCTCGGGGGAGCAGACCCGGGCGGCGCTCGCCAAGGCGATGCTCAACCGGCCGAAGCTCCTCCTGCTCGACGAGCCGACCGCGTCGCTCGACCCGTCGGTGGCCCGGGAGGTGCGCGAGCGGATCCGCGCGTTCGCCGTGGCGCCGCACGGGGTGCTCTGGACCTCGCACAACATGTGGGAGGTGGCGGAGGTGTGCGACCGGGTCCTGTTCCTGTCGCGGGGACGGATCCTGCTCGAGGGCGATCCCCGCACCCTCCCCCGGGAGCACGGCCAGGCCTCCCTCGACGATCTCTTCGTGGCGGTGGCGCGCGAGCCGCTGTCGCTCGGGGAGGCCTGACCGTGCGTCCGCGTCGCGTGTTCGCCGTCGCCCTGCGGCAGTACTACCTGATCCGCGGCAGCGCGGCCCGGGTGGTCCCGCTCTTCCTCTGGGTGGCCATCGACATCGTCCTGTGGGGTTTCATCACCAAGTACCTGGGCGGCGCGCTCGGCGGCCCGGGCCGGATCGTCACCGCGCTGCTGGGCGCCGTGCTGCTCTGGGATTTCCTGACCCGGGTGATGCAGGGCGTCACGATGGCGTTCTTCGAGGACGTCTGGTCCCGGAACTTCCTCAACGTCTTCGCCACGCCGCTCCGGATGTCCGAATACCTCGGCGGGTTCGTCCTCTCGAGCGTGGTGACGAGCGCCATCGGGCTCCTGGTGATGCTGCTCGTGGCCTACGGCGTGTTCGGCTTCTCGCTGCTCTCGATCGGGGTGGCGCTCGCGCCGTTCCTGCTGGTGCTGTTCCTCTTCGGCATCGCGCTCGGCATCGTGGCCGCGGCGCTGGTGCTCGGCGTCGGCCCCGCCGCGGAGTGGTTCGTCTGGCCGATCCCGGCGATGGTGGCGCCCTTTGCCTGCGTGTTCTATCCGGTGATCACCCTCCCGGTCTGGATGCAGGTGGTGGCGCGGATGCTGCCGGCGTCGTGGGTGTTCGAGGGGATGCGGGCGGTGATGCGCGGCGGGCCGGCCGACCCGGTCGGGCTCGCCATCGGCGCGGCGCTGGCCGTCGGCTACCTGGGCCTCGCGACGGCCACCTTCGCCGCGGTCCACCGCCACGTGGTCCGGACCGGGCTCCTGGCCCGGTACAGCGCGGAGAGCGTGAGCTGAGCGCCGGTGGAGCGGGGGACCGGACCCCGCTATCTTGAGCGCTCATTCACCCCGGATCCCGCCCGCGTGACGGTCCTGGTCTTCACCCTCCTCCTCGCCGCCGGTTCGGTCCTGGCCGGGCTTCTCGGCGCCCTCACGGGCCTGGGCGGCGGGATCATCATCGTCCCGCTCCTGACGCTCGGGTTCGGCGTGGACATCCGCTACGCCATCGGCGCGTCGCTGGTCTCGGTCATCGCGACCTCGTCCGGCGCGGCGGCCGCGTACGTCCGCGAGGGCTATACCAACATCCGCATCGGGATGCTCCTCGAGGTCGGGACCGTCTTCGGAGCGCTGGTCGGGGCGTACCTGGCCGGCGTGGTCTCCACCAGCGCCATCGCGATCATCTTCGCCGGCATCCTCATCTGGACCAGCATCAATTCGCTGCGGCCCCATCCGGACCACGGCAGCGACGCGCCGGCCCATCCGCTGGCCACCCGGCTTCGCCTCAATTCGACGTTCCCGACCCCCGAGGGACCCCGCCACTACACGGTCCAGAACGTGCCGGCCGGATTCGGCCTGATGGTCGTGGCCGGCGTCCTGTCGGGGCTCCTCGGCATCGGGTCGGGGGTGGTCAAGGTGCTCGCGATGGACCAGGCGATGCGCCTGCCGTTCAAGGTCTCCACCACGACCAGCAACTTCATGATCGGCGTCACCGCCGCGGCGAGCGCGGGGGTGTACCTCCACCGTGGCTACATCGCCCCGGTCGTGGCGGTGCCGGTGATGCTCGGCGTCCTCACCGGGGCGCTCGTCGGGGCCCGGCTCCTCACCGTGGCCAAGGTCCGTCATCTGCGGACGCTCTTCACCGTGGTGATGGTCGTTTTGGCGGTCCAGATGCTTTACAAGGCGCTCACGGGGGCCATATGACCGATCACCGCCAGCTCGAAGGCCACGACCCGATGGAGCTCATCATCGGGAACGTGCTCCGCTGGGGCGTCTTCACGGCGGCCGCGGTGGCGCTCGTCGGCGCCGGCGTCAACCTGATGTCCCACGGACTCGTGATCGCGGACTTCCGCCGCTTCACCGGCGACGCGGCGACCGGCGTCCCGGGCATCCTCAGCCGGGTGGCGGCCGGCGACCCGCTCGGCGTGATGGAGCTCGGCGTCGCGCTCCTGATCGCCACCCCGATCGTCCGGGTGGGCCTCTCCCTGGTCGGCTTCGCCCGCGAGCGCGACCGGACCTATGTGGTCGTCACGGCGCTGGTGCTCGTGCTCCTGATGTACGGCTTGGCCGGCGGCAAGGTGTGACCCGATGACCCACCTGGCCTTCGCGACCTGCGAGGCGTGGCCCGACCTCACGCCGAGCGACCGGCGCGCCGCGGAAGCGCTGCAGGCGCGCGGGGTCCGGGTGACTCCGGCCATCTGGAACGACCGGAGCGTCGAGTGGGGGGAGTTCGACCGGGTCATCATCCGGTCGCCGTGGGATTATTTCCGCCACCAGGCCGACTTCGCCGCGTGGCTCGACCGGCTGGATGAGGCTGAAGCGGTGGTCGAGAACCCCACCGCCGTGCTGCGGTGGAACCTCGACAAGGTCTATCTCCGTGAGCTCGAGCGCCGGGGCGTCACGCTGGTCCCCACCCACTGGGTGGATCAGGGGGCCACGGCCGAGCTTGGCCGGGTGCTGCGCGAGCGCCGCTGGGAGCACGCGGTGGTGAAGCCCACCGTCTCGGCCGGCGCGGCGAACACCTGGGTCACCTCGCCGCTGCAGGCCGGCGCCGACCAGGCCCGCCTCGCACCCCTGCTGGCGCAGAGCGGGCTCATGATCCAGCGCTTCATGCCCGAGATCCGCACCGAAGGGGAGTGGTCGCTGATCTTCTTCCGCAAGCGCTTCAGCCACGCGGTCGTCAAGCGCCCTGCCGTCGGCGACTTCCGGGTCCAGGTGGACCACGGCGGCACCACCGAGCCGGCCACGCCGTCGCCGGAACTCCTGACGCAGGCCCGGAAGGTCCTCGACGCGGTGGACCACGACCTGCTCTATGCCCGGGTGGACGGGCTCGATGTCGGTGGGGAACTCTGGCTGATGGAGCTCGAGGTGCTCGAGCCCGACCTCTTCCTGGGGCACGCCACCGGCGCGGCGGAGCGGTTCGCCGACGCGGTGTTGGCAGCAGTCCGACACGATTCGAAGTGAAACCTCGGCCAGGGCGCGGCCGTAGTCCGGCCATGCAACGCGCCCCGTCCACCACGCTCGTCGTCCAGTCGCTCGTCGAAGGTCTCGGCGCCCTCCGCCACAATCCGCTCCGCTCGGCGCTCTCCATCCTCGGCATCGTGATGGGAGTGGCGGCGCTCGTCTCCGTGCTCGCGCTGGGCGACGGGTTCGAAGCGTACGCTCGGAGCCAGATCGACCAGACCACCGACCTTGCGACGATCAAGGTCGAGCCGCTTACCACGCGAGTGGTCGACGGGCAGGCGATCGCCCGCGCCGACTACCCGGTATTCGGCGTGGCCGACGCCGCCGCGGCGCGGACGCTCCCGGACGTCGCCGGCGTGCTGCTGCTCGTGCGCGGGGTGGGACTGGCCGAGGTCCCGGGACAGGCGGCGCCTCGCGCCGTGATGGTCACCGGACGCCTGCCGGCGCAGGCCGGTCTCCCGCTCGCGGCCGGCCGTGACTTCACCGCGTCCGAGCTCGAGTCGGCGGCGCCGGTGGCCGTGGTGTCGCACGCACTGGCGGTGGCGCTCGCCGCCGGGCGCGACGCGGCCGCAGCGCTCGGCGCATCGGTGACGATCGGCGGGCAGTCCCGGCGGGTGGTCGGAGTGCTGCCGCCGCGGGCGCCCGAGGACGCGCTGACCGCTGACGTGCCGTTCCCGCTCGCGCGCGCGATGTTCGCGCCGAGCCCGGTGCCGTTCACCCCGATCCTGCTGATCAAGGCGGCGCAGGTGGAGCAGGTGCCGCAGGTGCGTACGGCGGTGGAGCGGTGGATGGCGACGCGCTACGGTCCCGACTGGACGGAGCGCGCGGCGGTCGGCTCGCGCGAGGCCCGGGTGGAACAGACCCGCCAGGCGATCCTCATCTTCAAGCTGCTGATGGGCGCCATCACGGGGATCTCCCTTCTCGTGGGCGGTGTCGGGATCATGAACGTGCTGCTGGCCTCGGTGGCCGAGCGCACCCGGGAGATCGGCGTGCGGAAGTCGCTGGGCGCCCGCCAGCGCGACGTGCTGGCGCAGTTCCTGGCGGAGTCGGTGGCGATCACCGGCGCCGGCAGCGTTGCTGGCGCGGCGCTCGGCATCGCGATCGCGTACCTGGCCACGGGAGTGATGCGGGCGTTCACCCACGCGCACGTGTACGCGGCCGTGAGCGGCGCGACGGTACTGGTGGCGGCGGGGTCGGCGGTGGTGGTGGGGGTGGGGTTCGGGCTCTACCCGGCGCTCCGGGCGGCGCGTCTCGCGCCGATCGAGGCCATCCGCTACGAGTAGCCCCGCGTGGGCGGGCGCTAGGCCGGCAGCTCCAGGGCGATCACGACATCCATCACGTTGGTCCCGGTGAGGCCGAGCCGCACGAGCGCCCCGGCGGCGTCGAGCGCCGGGTAGGCGTCGTGTTCGGCGAGGGCGCGCTGGGGGTCGATCCCGGCCGCGCGGACCGCCTCCCAGGTCTTGCCGTCCACCACGGCGCCGGCGGCGTCGGTGGGCCCGTCGCGGCCGTCGGTGCCGAGCGCCAGCAACCGGAGCCCGGGCCGGGTCGCCTCGGCGCCGGCCAGCCGCTCCGCCGCCGCGAGCGCCAGCTCCTGGCAGCGGCCGCCGAGCCCGTGGGCGTCGCGCAGGGTCACGATCGTTTCGCCTCCCCAGACCATGCACCAGGGCCGGGCGCCCGGGGTCCGCGCGAGCGGCGGCCGGGTGAGGATCCATTCGGCCACCCGCCGTCCCGCCTCCGCCGCCTCGCCGATGAGCGGCTTGCTGTTCACCACCGTCGCGAAGCCAAGCTCCTCCGCCTTGCGCGCCGCGCCCAGCACGGCGGCGCGGTTGCTCGAGATGATCTCGCCGGTGACCGCGTCGAACACCGGCGCCTCGGGCTTGGGCGTCTCCGGGATCCGGCCGGCGGCCACGCCGTCGAGGTGCGCCCGGATCGAGTCCGGAAGCTCGGACCAGAGCGGCGTGGCCTCAAGCGCGCGGCGGATGTCGAGCGCGGTGGTGGGGTCGGGAGCGCAGGGGCCGGAGCCGACCGAGAGCAGGTCGTCGCCCACGACGTCGGAGATGACGAACAGCCGGATCGCGGCGCCGTCGAGCGCCGCGGCCAGCCGCCCCGCGGCCCAGCGGGAGAACCGCTTCCGGATCCGGTTCATCGCGTGGATGTCGAGGCCGCAGCGGAGCAGCCGGGCGTAGAGCCACTCGAAATCGGCTTCCGGGATCCCCTCGATCGGTGCCGCGATGAGGCTGGTGGTCCCGCCGGAGAGGAGCACCCAGGCCTCGTCGCCGCGCCCGACGGCGTGCACGGCGGTGCCGAGGGCGAGCGCCGCCGCGCGCGAGCCGGCGCCCGGCGCGGGGTGGTCGCCCACGGCCATCTTGAGGGAGGGATGCGGCGGTGGCGCGCTTTCCGGGGCGATGACCACGCCGCCGGCCGGCTCGAGCTTCCACTCGGCCAACGCCGCGACGGCCGCCTGCGCCATTGCCACCGACGCCTTGCCGATCGCCAGCAGGTGGGGCGCACGGGTCGGTGGGGCGGGGAGACGCCCGAGCGCCGCGCGAAGGGCCGGTCCCGGCGCCACGGCGTCGAGGGCCGCGGCGGCGATGGCCCGCATGTTGTCCCGCGGAGCGCCCGTGGGATTGGTCATTGCACCATTCACTTTTGACCGTTCACCGTCCAAGTTACCGACTTCCTCGTTCCCATGCGACCTGCGCCGATGCCTGGCCGACATTTTCTCTTCGTTCCCGGTCCGACCAACGTCCCCGACCGGATCCTGAACGCCCTTCACGTGGCGATGGAAGATCACCGCTCGAGCGCGTTCCCCGCGCTCTGGCGCGAGCTCGCCCCAGCGCTGCGGCGGCTCTTCGGCACCTCCGCCGGGCGGCCGTTCGTCTTTCCCGGCACCGGCACCGGTGGGTGGGAGGCCGCCCTCACCAACACCCTCTCGCCTGGCGGCCGGGTGCTCGCGCCGAGGTACGGCCAGTTCAGCCATCTCTGGATCGAGCTCGCCCGGAGGCTCGGCTTCGAGGTGGAAGTGCTCGACGGCGAGTGGGGGACCGGCGCGCCGGTGGAGCGGATCGCCGAGGCGCTCCGGGGCGATGCCGCGCACGCCATCAAGGCGCTGCTCGTCGTCCACAACGAGACCGCCACCGGCGTCACCAGCGACCTCGCCGCGGTCGGCGCCGCCATCCGCGAGGCGGGCCACCCGGCGCTCCTGATGGTGGACGGGGTGAGCTCCATCGCCAGCCTCGACTTCCGGATGGACGAGTGGGGCGTGGACGTGGCGGTGACCGGCTCGCAGAAGGGACTGATGCTCCCGGCGGGGCTGGCCATCGTGTGTGCCTCGGAGCGCGCGCTCGCCGCCGGGCCGGGCGCGCGTTCGCGCCGCGCGTACTTCGACTTCGCCGACCAGGCCGCGGCCAACGACCAGGGCTACTTCCCCTACACCCCGTCCGCGCCGATGCTCCGCGCGCTCCGCGAATCGCTCCGGATGCTCCTCGACGAGGAAGGGCTCCCGGCCGTCGTCGCGCGCCATCATCGCCTGGCCGAAGGGGTGCGGCGCGCGGTCGGCGCGTTGTTCCAGTAGCCGTACGGCGTGTGGAAGCGGCCCGCCCAACCGGTGAAGCTGTCGCTGAACGTGTAG
>CAMLHU010000080.1 GCA_946479825.1 uncultured Gemmatimonadota bacterium | reverse complement strand
CTCCCCGAGGCCTATGCCGCGGAGCCCGACGGTCCCGCCACCCGGATCGTGGTGGACGACCCCTATCGGGCGATCCACCGCGTGGCCGAGGCGCTCTACCCCCAGGAGGCGGTCCAGCCGGGCGTCCACCCGACCGCGATCCTCGGCGAGGGGGTCACCCTCGGACGCGACGTCACCATCGGCCCCTACGCGGTCCTTGGGCGCCGTGTGCGCCTGGGCGACCGATGCGTGGTCGGAGCGCACGCCGATGTCGGTGACGACGTGGTCGTGGGTGACGGGAGCGTGCTCGACCCGCGCGTCACGATCTATCCCGGGGCCGAGCTCGGCCGCCGGGTCGTGGTCAAGGCCGGAGCCGTGATCGGCGGTCCCGGCTTCGGGTTCATGGACGCGGCGGGTGCGGGCGCCCCCGACCGACGCCTGCACGTCGGCCGGTGCGTCCTGGAGGACGACGTCGAGGTCGGTTCCAACGCGACCGTGGATCGCGGCTCGCTCGATGACACGGTCATCGGAGCGGGGACCAAGCTCGACAACCTGGTGCACGTGGCGCACAATGTCCGGCTGGGGCGCCGGTGCCTGGTGGCGGGCCAGGCGGGGTTCGCCGGCAGCGTCCACGTGGGCGACGGGGCGCTCGTCGGGGGGCAGGTCGCCATCAACGGGCATATGCGGGTCGGCGCCGGCAGTCGCATCGGCGGGGCGAGCGCCGTCTATGGCGACATCCCCCCGGGCGAGACCTGGAGCGGCCATCCCGCCCGCCCGCACCGCGAGCTCCTGCGGCACCTGGCCGTCGTGAACCGGCTGGTCAGGATCGCGGACGCGCTCGAGCGGCTGGCCGCGCCCGGCCACGATGCCTAGGCGGACGCTCGCGGGTCCGGCGAGTTTCGAGGGGCCGGCCCTCCACACCGGCGGGGTGACGCATCTGGTGGCGCGTCCGGGCGCGCCCGGCCAGGGGATCCGGTTCCGGCGGACCGACCTGCCGGGGTCGCCGGAGGTCGCGGCGGAGCTGGCGGCGGTCGAGGCGACGGAGCGCCGGACGGCGCTCGGGGCGGCCCCCGCCACGATCCACACGGTGGAGCACGTGCTGGCGGCGCTGAATGCGCTCGAGCTCGACGACCTGACCCTCGAGCTCGACGGGCCGGAGCCCCCGATCCTCGACGGCTCGTTCGGGCCGTTCGTGGAAGGGTTCGTCCGGGCGGGGATCCGCGAGCATCCGGGCGGCGTGACGACCTTCCGCCTCCGGGCGCCCGTGGAAGTGCAGGCGGGCGACGCGTCGTACCGCGCCGAGCCGCATCCGGGGCTGCGCCTGTCCGTCACGCTGGCGTTCGACCACCCGGCGATCGGGGTCCAGCGCGGAACGTGGGACGTGACGCCGGACGGTTTCCGGCGCGAACTCGCGGCCGCCCGGACCTTCGGGCTCCTGCGCGAGGTCGAGGCGCTCCGCGCGCGCGGGCTGGCGCTCGGCGCCTCGCACGCGAACGCGATCGCGCTCGACGATCACGGCGTGGTCGGGACCACGCTCCGCTGGCCCGACGAGTTCGTCCGCCACAAGGCGGGCGACCTGGTCGGCGACCTGGCGCTTCTCGGGGGACGGCTCCACGCCCACGTCCGGGCGGACCGTCCCAGTCACCACGGCAACGTGGCGCTGGCCCGCGCCCTCGCGGCCGCCGCCGTCAAGGAGATCGTAACGTGATGGACATCGGCAAGATCCTGAACGTGATGCCCCACCGCTACCCGTTCCTGCTGGTGGACCGGATCCTCGAGGTCGAGGAAGGGAAGCGGATCGTGGGGCTCAAGAACGTCACGATCAACGAGCCGTTCTTCGTCGGCCATTTTCCGGGCCACCCGATCATGCCCGGGGTGCTCATCATCGAGGCGATGGCCCAGGTGGGCGGGATGCTCCTGCTCGGGTTCTTCCCGGAGGAGGAGCACGCGCAGAAGGTGGTGTACTTCATGTCGCTCGATAACGTGAAGTTCCGCCGCCCCGTGCTGCCGGGCGACCAGCTCCGCTGCGAGCTCGACATGGTCCAGTTCCGGGGCAAGACCTGCCGGATGAAGGGGGTCGCGCTGGTGGACGGCAACGTGGTCTGCGAGGCCGAGATGATGGCCCGCGTGGTCGATCGGTGAGCGCCCGCATCCATCCGAGCGCGCTGGTCGATCCCGGCGCGAAGCTGGGCGCCGACGTGGAGGTCGGGCCGTTCACCGTCATCGAGGACGGCGTCGAGATCGGCGACCGTTGCCGCATCGGTGCGCGGGCGACCCTCCACCGCTACACCCGGCTGGCCCACGACGTCGTGATCGGCGACGGGACGATCCTCGCCAACCTCCCCCAGGACCACAAGTTCAAGGGCGAGGAGACCTGGGTGGAGATCGGGGCCTATACCACCGTCCGCGAATACAGCACCATCAACCGCGCCACGACGCACAGCTACCGCACCACGGTCGGCGAGCGCTGCTTCCTGATGAGCTACGTGCACCTCGGCCACGACTGCCACGTCGGGAACGGGGTCACCATCGCCAACGGGACCCAGCTGGCCGGCCACGTCACCGTCCACGACCGGGCCAACATCAGCGGGCTCGTGGCCGTGCACCAGTTCGTCACCATCGGAAGCTTCTGCTTCGTCGGCGGCTGCACCCGGGTCAACCAGGACATCCCGCCGTACGTGAAGGCCGTGGGCAACCCGATGGAGCTCTACGGCCTCAACACCATCGGCCTGCAGCGCGCCGGCTTCCCGGCCGAGACGATCACCGCGCTCAAGCGGGCCTACCGGCTGTTCTTCAACTCGGACCTCAACCTGTCGCAGGCGGTGGAGCGCGCGCGCGCCGACCTCCCGATGAGCGCCGAGGTCGAGCGCTTCATCGGCTTCATCGAGTCGTCCGAGCGGGGCGTGCCGGCGTGACGGCCCGCGTGCCCGTCGGGGTGGTCGGCGTGGGGGCGCTCGGCCGGCACCACGCCCGCCACCTGGCCCAGAATCCCGCCGCGGAACTGGTCGGCGTCTTCGACGCGTCGCCGGACCGGGCCCGCGAGATCGCCGACCAGCTCGGCACCGAACCGTTCACCGACCTTGACGCCCTGCTCGCCCGCGTGCGGGGCGTCTCGATAGCGACCCCGACGCCGTTCCACCACGAGGTCGGGTGCCGCGCGCTCGACCGCGGGGTGGCGGTGCTGATGGAGAAGCCCATCGCCGTCACGGTCGCCGAGGCCGACGACCTGGTGGACCGCGCGGCCGCCCGGGGCCTGCCGCTGCACGTCGGGCAGATCGAGCGGTTCAACCGCGCGGTCCGGGCGGCCGAGCCGGTCCTCCGTCACCCCCGCTTCATCGAATGCGAGCGCCTCGCGCCGTTCGCCGTCCGCGGGTCCGACGTCTCCGTCGTGCTCGACCTGATGGTCCACGACCTCGACCTGATCCTCCACCTCACCGGCGCGTCGGCCACCGACGTCCGGGCGGTGGGCGGCCGCCTGCTGTCGGCCCACACCGACCTGGCCAACGCCCGGATCGAGCTGGCCGGGGGGACGGTCGCCGCCGTCACCGCCTCCCGGATCTCGCGCGAACGGGTGCGGCGCGTCCGGATCTACCAGGACGACGGCTACCTGACCCTCAACCTGGCCGCCGGCACCGGCGAGTTCTTCCGGGTCAGGCCCGGTTGGCGCCCGGGGGCCCACGCCGCGCTCGACGAGGTCGTGGAGCGGATCCAGCTGACGGCGCCCGAGGCCGACGCCCTGGGCCTCGAGACCGGCTATTTCGTCCAGGCCCTGCGCGGGGAAGCGACCCCGGCGGTGACCGGCCAGGAAGGGCGGGCGGCGCTGGCCCTCGCGCTCGCGGTCGAAGAGGCCGTGGCCCGGGCCCCGCTCACGCCCGCGCCGGCCTGATGGCGCCCCGGCCGCCGCGGATCTTCGTCTCGGCGGGGGAACCCTCTGGCGACCTC
The DNA here is from genome assembly GCA_946479825.1 of uncultured Gemmatimonadota bacterium. Next base: position 4,746 of record CAMLHU010000080.1, on the reverse strand, counting down.
CACGGTGCGGCCCTGGTCACCGCGCTCCGTGAGCGGCTCCCTGACGCGACCATCGAGGCCTTCGGCGGGCCACGGATGGCGGCCGCAGGCGCCAGGGTGCTGTATCCGATGGAGCGGTACACCGCGTTCGGGCTGGTGGAGGTCGTCAAGGCGATCCCGGCGCACCTCCGCCTGCTCAGGACCATCGAGGCGCAGCTGGCCGGCGGCATGTACGACCTGGTGATCCCGATCGACTACCCCGGGTTCAACCTCCGGCTGGCCGATCGCGCCGACCGCCACGCGACGAAGGTGCTGTATTACATCGTGCCGCAGCTCTGGGTCTGGCATCGGTCGCGCGCCAAGATCCTGCGGCGCGCGGTGGACGCCCTGGCGGTCATCCTCCCGTTCGAGGAGGCGTTCTACCGCGGACTGGGGCTCGAGGCCACCTACGTCGGCAATCCGCTGCTCGACCGCCGGTGGCCGGAGCGGGCCGACGCCCGGCGGAGCCTCGACCTGCCGACCGACGCCCGCGTTCTGGGTATCTTTCCGGGGAGCCGGCGCCAGGAGGTCGAAACCCTCTGGCCGGTGTTCCGGGCGGTGGCGCGCCGGATGCTCGAGGAAGGGCGCTGCACCCATGCGGTGGTCGCCGCCACGCCGGCGGGCAGCTATCCCGATCCGGGCCCGCTCAGGATCCACCGCGGCGATCCGGTCCCGGTCTTCGCCGCCGCCGATGCGGCGCTGGCCAAGTCCGGGACGACGACGCTCGAGTGCGCGCTGGTGGACGTCCCGATGGTGGTGGCGTACCGGGTCCACCCGGTCACGTGGTTCGTCGGCCGGCGGCTGACGGACGTGCGCTGGGCGAGCCTCGTGAACCTGATCGCCGAGCGCGAGGTGGTGCCGGAGCTGTTGCAGGGGGCGTTGACCGAGACGGCGCTCGCCGAGACCATCCGCCCGCTCCTCGATCCGGCCGACCCCGTCACCGTGGCCCAGCGGGCCGGGATGGCCGAGGTCCGCCGACGGCTCGGCGCCCCGGGAGCCGCGGGACGCGTCGCCGAGATGGCCGCGGCGCTCCTCGGCCGATGAAGATCCGGATCTCGCCCGAGGTCGGCGCCCGGCTCGGCCCGATCTTCGTACGGCTGCTGGCGGCCACCTGGCGGATCCGACTCGAGGGGGCGGAGCACTGGGACGCGGCGCGCCGCTCGGGGCGGCCGCTGGTGATGATGTGCTGGCACGAGACGCTGCTGCCGCTGGTCTGGCAGCACCGCGGGCAGGGGATCACGCTGGTCGTGAGCGAAGCTCGCGACGGCGGCTACCTCGCCGACCTCGGCACGGCGCTCGGCTACCGGCTGGTGCGGGGCTCGAGCACCCGCGGGGGGACCCGGGCGCTGCTGGGCGCGGTGCACGAGCTCGAGGAAGGCCACACCGTGGCGTTCACCCCGGACGGCCCGCGCGGGCCGCGCCGGGAGCTTAAGCCAGGCGTCGCGGCGGCGGCGCAACGCGGCGGGGCGCTGGTGATCGGGCTGCACGCCGTGGCGTCGCGGGCGTGGCGATTCCGCTCGTGGGACCGGTTCGCGCTTCCCAAGCCGTTCGCCCGGGTGACGGTGCGATACGCCGAACCGTTCACGGTGGGACCGGGACCGGACGGCATCGACGAAGGGCTCCGCCGCGCCGCCACGGCGCTGGCGTGGCTGACGAGAGACGACCCATGACGGCTCGGCGCGGCGACGCGCATCGGATCATCCGCTGGCTCTGGACCGGGCGCCGCCTCGACGCCCGCCTGGTCCGGCTGGCGCTGATCCCCTTCGCCCTCGCCTATCGCGGGGTGATGCGGATCCGGGCCGCGTGGTATCGCCGCGGTTGGCTCGCGAGCCGCGACCTGCCCCTGCCGTCGGTGGCGGTCGGGAACCTGACGGTCGGCGGTTCGGGCAAGACGCCGGTGGCCATCTGGATCGCGCGGCACTACGCCGACCGCGGCCTGATCCCCGGGATCCTGTTGCGCGGCTACGGCAGCGGGGACGAGACGCTGGTGCACGCCCGGGCGGTGCCGATGGCCGCCGTGGTGGCGAACCCCGACCGGATCGCCGGCGCGGAGCTGGCGGTCGCCAAGGGGGCCCAGGTGCTGGTGCTCGACGACGCGTACCAGCGGCTCGATACCCGCCGGGACTGGAACGTGCTGGTGATGAGCGCCGAGACCACCCGCGCGGTCCCCTGGACCCTGCCGGCCGGCCCGTGGCGGGAGGGGCGGGAGGCGCTCGACCGCGCCGACGCAGCCGTGGTGACCCGCAAGCGCGCGAGCCGAGAGGCGGCCTTCGCACTTGCGGACGCGCTCGAGGCCCGGGTGCAGGGGCCGGTGGCGGTGGCGCACCTCGGGCTCACCGCCCTCGAGGGCCTGGTCTCGGGGCGGCGCCATCCGGCCGAGACCCTGCGCGACCGTCGCGTGGTGGCGGCGTCGGCGATCGGCGATCCCGACGCCTTCGTCGGCCAGGTGAAGCTCACGGGCGCCGCGGTGCAGGTCGCCACGTGGAAGGACCATCACCTGTATCGCGACGAGGACGTCGCGTGGCTGGCCGGGGCCGCCCGGAAGGCCGACTACGTGGTGATCACCGAGAAGGATGCCGTGAAGCTGCGAGACCGGTGGCCCGCCGGGGCCCCTGAACCGTTGGTCGCCGTCCTCGACCTCGCCTGGGAGCGGGGCGGCGACGCTTTCATTGCGGGCCTCGACGCCGTCGTGACGCCCGCCGAGCAGTACTCCCTTTGACCGCGCCTGGAGACGACCGCCCTACCGTATGACCACCGCAAGTACCCGCCCGAGCCAGACCGTGATGCGTCCTGAGAAGGACACCTTCCTCCACGAGGAGAACCCCTTCGAGGCGATGATGTCGCGGTTCGACTTCGCCGCCCAGAAGCTCAACCTCGACCCCGGCCTCTACCGGGTGCTCCGGCACCCCGAGAAGCAGATCATCGTGTCGGTGCCGGTCCAGCGCGAGAACGGTGAGGTCGAGGTCTACACCGGCTATCGCGTCCTCTACAACACCTCGCGCGGGCCGGCCAAGGGCGGCATCCGGTTCGACATGAACGTCACCCTCGACGAGGTGAAGGCGCTCGCGGCCTGGATGACGTGGAAGTGCGCCGTGGTGAACGTGCCCTTCGGCGGCGCCAAGGGCGGCGTCATCTGCGACCCGTCCACGATGTCCAATGTGGAGCTCGAGCGGCTGACCCGGCGCTACACCTCGGCCATCATCGAGACCCTCGGTCCCGATTCCGACGTCCCCGCGCCCGACGTGAACACCAACGAGCGGGTGATGGCGTGGATCATGGACACCTACTCGATGCACAAGCGGCACACCGTCACCGCGGTGGTGACCGGCAAGCCGGTCGAGATGGGCGGCTCGCTCGGGCGGCGCGAGGCCACCGGCCGCGGCTGCATGCTGGTGACCCGCGAGGCGCTCAAGCGCCTCAAGATGCCCCTCGAGGGCGCCCGCGTGGCGGTGCAGGGCTTCGGCAACGTCGGTTCGATCACCGCGCGGCTGCTCCACGAGCAGGGGGCGTCGATCGTCGCGGTGAGCGACAAGCAGGGCGGCATCTACAATCCCAAGGGGCTCGACATCACCGACGTGCTCGCCTGGGTCCGTGATCATCGCTTCCTGCAGGGGTACCCGAAGGCGGAGCCGATCAGCAACGCCGACCTCCTCACGGTGGACTGCGACGTCCTCGTCCCCGCCGCCCTCGAGAACGTGATCACCAGCGAGAACGCCCGGCGGATCCGCGCCAAGGTCATCTGTGAGGGGGCCAACGGCCCCACCACCGCGGGCGCCGACAAGATCCTCGAGGAGAAGGGGATCTTCGTCATCCCCGACATCCTCGCGAACGCCGGCGGCGTCACCGTCAGCTACTTCGAGTGGGTCCAGGACCGCGGCGGCTACTTCTGGGACGAGGAGACCGTCAACCAGCGCCTCGAGCGGATCATGGTCCGGTCGTTCGACGAGGTGGTGGGGATGGCGGAGCGCCAGAAGGTCAACAACCGGATCGCGGCCTATATGCTCTCGATCGAGCGCGTGGCCGCGGTGCACCGGCTCCGCGGGCTCTACGCCTGATGAAGCTCGCCATCGTGGCGGTCGGGGCCCTGCGCGGCCCCGGCTTCCGCGAGGCGTATGACGAATACGTCGGCCGCCTCCGGCGCTACGCGGAGGTGACCGAACGCGAGGTGAAGGAGGCCGGGCGCATTCCGGCCCTCGCCGCCCGGCAGGCCGAGGAAGCGCGCCGGCTTCGCGAGGCGCTGCCCCCGCGGGCCAGGATCGTGGCCCTCGACCGGGCGGGCGCACCGTGGCCCAGCGAGGGACTGGCGCAGCGCCTCGCGGAGTGGCAGCTCGCCGCGCGCCCGGTCGCGTTCGTGCTGGGCGGGTCCACCGGGATCGATCCCGGCCTGCTCCGGGAGGCCGACGATCGCTGGAGCCTCGGCCCGCTCACGCTGCCGCACGAGCTTGCCCGCGTGGTGGTCGCGGAGCAGCTCTACCGGGCCTGGACCATCCTCCGGGGCGAACCGTACCACAAGTGAACGCGCACCCGCCGGCCGATGACTGAGTGGTTCGAGGAGTGGTTCGGCGAGGAGTACCTGCACCTGTACCCGCACCGCGACGATGCGGACGCGGAACGGCTGGTGGCGCTGCTGGCGCGGCACCTCCCGTGGGCACCGGGATGGCGCGTGCTCGATCTCGGATGCGGTGCGGGCCGCCACGCCCGCGCCCTCCGGGCGGCGGGGGCCCGGCC
>CAMLHU010000079.1 GCA_946479825.1 uncultured Gemmatimonadota bacterium | reverse complement strand
CGCGCAGCCCGAGCCCGGGCTGGCGCCGTCCTTCACGCACCCGGAGGACGGCTGTGGACCGAAACTGGAAGCTCGTCCGGATCCTGTTCGCCACCGGCATCGTCGCCGTCGGTGCCCTGGCGCTCGCCTGCGGTTACTCGGTCCTCGCGTTCCAGGATATCCCGCCGGAGTGGGCCGGATGGCTCACGCCGATCGCGTACCTATCCGGAGCTGTTCTGGCGATGACCGGGCTCGGGCTCCTCTTCGAGCGCTCCGCCCTGCCATCGGTGCGTGCCCTGCTCCCGTTCCTCCTGCTCTGGCTGCTCACCAGGATCCCTGTGGTCGTCGCGGATCCGCTCCGGGAGATCAGCTGGTTCGCCATCGGCGAGGTCGCCGTCCCCTTCGCGGCGGCGCTGCTTCTCGATATCCGGCTGACCGAAGCGGGCGGATCGTCCGGGCTGCGACGCGCCATCGAGCGGCATGGGCCGACGGTCGCGCGCGTCCTCGTGGGCGGTTCGATCGTGACGTTCGGATTGTCCCACTTCTTCGAGTTCGCCGCGCGCACCGTGTCGCTGGTGCCGACGTGGCTGCCGGGCCGGACGGCCGTGGCCGACCTGGCGGGCGCGGCGCAGGTCGCGGCCGGGCTGGGCGTGCTCTTCAACTTCGGTCCCCGCCTCTCCGCGGCGGCGGAGGCCGCGATGCTCAGCGTCTTCGCCCTGCTCGTCTGGGTCCCCGCGGTCATCACCCAGCCGGGACTCCAGTCCAACTGGGTGGAGTTCCTGGTCACCTGGGAGCTGGCGGCGGCGTGCTGGGTCGTGGCGCAGGGCCTCCCGCCCCGACCGGCGACGCCCAGGCTCGCCTGACGGCCCGCACCGGCCCTGAATGACAGAGCGCCGCAAGCATCTCTGCTTGCGGCGCTCGAGCTCCCGAGGCAGGACTCGAACCTGCGACCCGCGGATTAACAGTCCGCTGCTCTACCAACTGAGCTACTCGGGAAGAGGCGGCAAAGTAAGGGCGCGGGAAAGCAGAATCAAGGCGGACGCAGCGCTCACGCGCTCTCCGGATCGTCCGATTTGCGCCATCACGGCGGGTCAGTCGGACGCGCGAGCACCGACCCGCAGCCCCCTCCCCGCAACGCCCCCGATCGCCCGCTCCACCACACCTGCACAGTCCAATTCCATCCCTGCCCTCCCTGCCGACCGGAGCCAGGCGGTCGCTCCGCTCGGCCCCTCGGCCCTCCTGAACCCGTCTGCGCAAACCAATGCGAAACAAGCACTTAAAGCAAAGCGAGCAAACGCTCATTTCGCTCAGGATGCGAGCGTTCGCTCACAGACGCCATCGGCGGTCATTTGCGCCCATTTTCGTGCCGTTCTGGCACCGAAATCTGCGCGCTAAGTCGTTGTGGGAAAACCTGTTACATCGATGCCAGTACCGCACAAAGTCCCCCGTACCTACCTTTTTTCCCATGGCGATCCACCCCCTCACCGGGCATCGCGAGCTTCGCGACCGATTGGCAAAGGCAGTCGCCGCCGACCGGCTCCCGCAGCTCCTGCTCCTCCACGGCCCCGCCGGCGTGGGGAAGCAGCGGCTCGGTCTCTGGCTCGCCCAGTTGACCTTCTGCACCCGGCCGTCCGCCGGCGAGCCGTGCGGCACCTGCCAGCCGTGCCGCCTGATCCTCGAGCTGTCCCATCCGGACCTGCACTGGTTCTTCCCGGTCCCCCGCCCCAAGGCGGCGGAACCCGAGAAGCAGGCGGAGGAGCTGGAGACGACGCTCGGCGAGGCGCTGGCGGAGCGGCGCGCCAACCCGCTCTATGGCCGTCCCGACGGGTTGGCCGGCCACTTCATGGCCACGAGCCAGCTCATCGCCCGCCGGGCGGCGCTCACGCCGGCGATCGGCCGGCGGAAGTTCATCCTGGTGGCCGAGGCGGAGCGGCTGGTCCCGCAGGCCGCCAACCCCGAGGCCGCCAACGCCCTCCTCAAGCTGCTCGAGGAGCCTCCGGCCGACACCTGGATCGTCCTGACCGCTGCGGACATCGCCGGGGTGCTGCCCACGATCGTTTCGCGCGCGGTCCCGGTCCGCGTCACGCCGGTCGCCGACGCCGAGGTGCGCGAATTCCTCCGCGCCCGGCTCGACCCCGCGCCGACCGGCGCGGCGCTCGAGGCGCTGGTGGCCCGCGCCGCGGGCGTGATCGGCCGCGCGGTGGACCCGGATGACAGCGCGGCCCGGAGCCGCGCGGCCGCGGACGCCCTGCTCAACGCCGTCGCGGGCGGGCCCGCGGCCTACCTTGAGCGCGCCCTGGCGCAGGGCGCCTTCGCCGCGCGCGGCGACTTCACGGCCCTCCTCGACGCGCTCGCCGACCGGCTGATGGATGCAGCCCGCACCGACCTCGGCCAGCCGGCTCCGGCCGACGGGCTCCCGAAGGCCCTCGCCCGGACCGACGCCGAGCGGGCGCTCCGCGCCCTCGATCGGGTCCGCGCCGCCCGCGACGCCGCCCAGGGCAACGTCAACCCGCAGCTGCTCCTCGCGTCGGTGGCGCAGGGACTGGTGGGGGCGCTGTGACGCTGAGCCACCTCGACGAGGCCGGGCGCGCCCGGATGGTGGACGTGAGCGACAAGCCGGTCACCGCCCGTGAGGCGGTGGCCGAAGGGCGGGTCCGGATGTCGGCCGAGGCGTTCGCGCTGGTGCGCGACCAGGCCGTCGCCAAGGGCGACGTGCTGGGCGTGGCCGAGGTCGCGGGCACGCTCGCCGCCAAGCGGACCGGCGAGCTCATTCCCCTCTGTCATCCGCTCGGGCTCGACCTGGCCCGGGTCGAGGCCGCGCTCGACCCGGAGCTCCCGGGAGTGCGGATCACGGCCACCACCCGCGTCACCGGACGCACGGGAGTGGAGATGGAAGCGCTGACGGCCGTGGCCGTCGCGTGCCTGACGGTGTACGACATGATCAAGGCCGCCGACCGCGCGGCGCGGATCGAGGAGGTCCGCCTCGTGGCCAAGAGTGGCGGCAAGACCGGAACCTGGCGCCGGCCCGACGACGGCCGCGACGCCTCCGACCGATAGCAGGAGGCAGCATGCAGATCTTCACCGACGAATACGCGGTCCCGACCCGTCGAAGTCCGAACCTGTGGCTGCGCGGCGCCGGGATCCTCGCGGCGGCGCTCCTCGTGAGCGTCCTGGCCGGGACGCTCCACGGTCCCGACGCCGCGGAGGCCCGCGGTCCCGTGGTGCTCGCCGGCGGCGCCCAGCTGCAGGGGCTCGAGCGGCAGCTCGCCGCGACGCAGAGCGAACTCGACGTCCAGCGGCTCAAGAACACGAGGGCCGAGGCCATCGAGCGGTACTCGGCCGCGTACCAGATCCCGGCCGACCTGGCCGCGGCCATCTACGACAACGCGCTGAGCGCCGGGATCGACCCCGGGGTCGGCTTCCAGCTGGTCAAGGTGGAGAGCGAGTTCAAGGCCAACGCCCGGAGCTCCGCCGGCGCGCTCGGCTACACCCAGCTGCAGCTCGCCACCGCCCGCGGCTACGAGCCGTGGGTGGACCAGGCCGCGCTCTTCGACCGCGGGACCAACCTTCGGATCGGCTTCCGGTTCCTCAAGGACCTGATCCGCCAGTACCACGGCGACGTGCACCTGGCGCTGCTGGCCTACAACCGCGGCCCGGGGCGGATCAACGAAGCGCTCGCCTACGGCGACGACCCGGACAACGGCTACTCGCGCGCGGTGCTCAAGGACCGGCCCGCGGCCCTCCGCAAGCCCGTCAAGCGCTGAACGTAGCGCCCGAACGCAACGACGCCCCCGCCGGAGACCGGCGGGGGCGTCTTCGTTCGGGACCGGCGCTGGTCAGCGCCCGGGGATCCGGAGCACCATCCCGGTGCGGAGCGGCTCCCCCGGGGCGATGGCGTTGGTCCGGCGCAGGCTCGCCACGGTGGTGCCGAACCGTTCGGCCAGCGCCGACAACGTCTCGCCATATCGGACCCGGTGGGTCGTGGCGCCGCTCCGGGATGGCGACGGGCGGCGCGCCGCCACGGCCGTCGGCCGGGCGCCGGTGACGCGGATCTTCTGCCCGATCCGGAGCCCGTCGGTCGCGGACGCGCCGTTCCACCGGCGCAGGTCGCTGATGGCGACGCCGTAGGCGCGGGAGATGGTCCACCACGACTCGCCCGACCGGACGACGTGCACCGGCCCCGAGCGGCGGATCCGGCGCGGCGCTTCCGACTCCTCCGCCAGCGCCGCGGCCCGCGGGTCGAACGCGGCCCCCGACACCGGGATGATGAGCCGCTCGCCGATGCGCAGCTGCTTCGGGTTCACCCGCGGGTTGGCCAGGCGGATGTCCTCGACGGTGACGTGGTACTCCCGCGCGATGCGGCCCAGGTAGTCGCCCCGCGCCACGAAGTGCTCGTGGAACGTCAGGCGCTTCGACGCCGGCAGCTCGGCGTACCGCTCGGCCACGGCCGGCCCCCGGCCCACCGGGATCCGCACCACCGATTCGCGCTTCGGCGGCGTCGCCATCCGCAGGTACTCGGGGTTGAGCTCGCGGATCGCCTGGATCGTGGTGTCGGCCAGCCGGGCGATGACGTCGAGGCCGGTCGCGTCGGGCACCACGATGGAGTCGTACACGAACGGCTGGACGTCGGTCGGGGCGGCAAAGCCGTAGCGCTCGGGCTCCTTCGCGATGAGCGCCGCGGCGATGAGCTTCGGCACGTAGTCGCGGGTCTCGCGCCGGAGATACCGGGTGTCATAGAGACGGAAGAAGGTCGAGTCGCTCGCCTCCTCGTCGTCCACGCCGTCCCGGTCCTCGAGCCGCGCCAGGCCGCGCTGCACCCGGCCGCCGCCGGCGTTGTACGCGGCCGCCGCGAGGTACAGCGAGCCGAACCGGTCCTGCAGGTCCTTGAGGTAGCGCGCGGCGGCCGGCGTCGCCTTCACCGGGTCGCGGCGCTCGTCCACCCAGTGGTCCACGCGGAGCCCGTACATCCGGGCCGTCCCCTTCATGAACTGCCACATCCCCACCGCCCGGGCGCGGCTGGTGGCGCTGTTGGAGAACCCGCTCTCGATGAGGGCCAGGTACACCAGGTCGCTGGGCAGCCCTTCCTTGGTGAACGCGCTGCGGATCATCCCCTCATACCGGGGCATCCGCTGCAGCCAGATCGCCATCCGGTCGCGGGCCGGGCCCTGGAAGAAGTCCAGATAGAACTGGACCCGCTCGTGGCTCTGGAACGAATTGACGTCGATGTCCCAGCTGACCGGCGAACTCATCGCCTTGGGGCCGCCGGCCGCGGGAGCGCCGCCGGCGTCGGGGTCGGCGTCGGTATCCGCCGTGGCGCCGGGCTTGGCGTTGGCGAGCTGCTCGAGCATCGCGGCGTCGGCCGCGGAATCGGCCTCGTCGGCGGTCGCGGCGGTCGAGTCGAACGCGGAATCGTCGGCGACCGCCGAGTCGGTGTCGGCGGCCGCGGCGAGTACGGTCGGCTTGGAAATGGAAGCGGCAGGAGTGCCCGCCGCGGGAGCGGCGGGCGCGGGCGCGGCGCCGGCCACCGGCGAGGGATCGCCCGACGGCGGACGCTGGCCGGCACAACCGGCGATGGCGAGGAACAGGGCCGCGACAAGGCAGCGGCGGGTCGGGCTCAGCGGCAAACGCGCTCCTTCGGGGCCCGGGGTGGTCGAAGACCGATCACCCGGGGTCGGGACGAGGCGACGGGCCCGGCTCCAGCCGGACATCGGTGAACGCGTGGAAATGTAAGGACTTGGGCACCCGGCCGAAAAGAGGGTTCGGCCGATCTTCGGAGGAACTCAGCGCATGAAGAACCGGTTACCGAGCACCCGGTTGGTGGCGTTGAGGACGGCGAGCGCCGCGCCGCGCGCGGAATCGTTCTCGGCCAGGAAGCAGCCGACCAGCCGCTGCCCCGCCCCCTTCTCCTGATACGCCAGCGACACGATGACGACGTTGTTGTCGAACGCCTTGACGGCCTTGACGCCGAGGAGCTCGAGCGACGCCTCCCCGCGCACCGCCTTGGCCAGGGCCGCCACGCACGCGTCGGCGGCGCACCGCAGCTCGCCCGAGGGCGACGCGAGCCCCTCGGCCTCGCCGACGAACACCTGATCGTCCACCCAGGAGAGATGCACCTGGGCGCGGCACCGGCTGTTCGGGAGCCGGTCCAGGACGAAGCCCTGAAAGCGAAGGCGTTCAGCGGGCGGAGTGGTGCTCACGGTTCGCCGGGAAGAAGGGGGACTCGGCCAGCCGGGGCGGTCAGCGCAGGTGCTCGGCGAGCACCGCGGTCAGGCGATCGTCGGGGATCCGCTCGGCCTGCGCGAACAGGCTCGACTTCGAACTCGACTCGAGCGGATACGCGGCCCAGAACGACGACTTCGGCGCGCGGGTGGACCGGAAGGACAGCACGAGCTGCCACGCCGACGTGTGGGCCCGACGCTCGGCCGCGCACGTCACGTTCCAGACCGTGTCCCCGAATTCCACCACTCGCCAGGCCATCGCGCCGCGTGCGCTCCGTCAATAGACCCGCGCAATATGCGGCGCGGCGAAGAGCAGGGTCAACCCCTCGCCAGACGCTGGAACCGCGCCTCGAGGTCCCGGGTCACCGGGCCGGTCGAGCCGTCGCCGATCATCCGGCCGTCCACCTGCCGGGCGTGGACCAGTTCGGCCGCGGTCCCCGTGAAGAAGACCTCATCGGCGGTGTAGACGTCGAACCGGTTGAGCGGCGCCTCGTGCACGGGGTAGCCGGCCTCGCGCGCCAGCTCGATGACCGCGTCGCGCGTCACGCCCCGGAGGATCCCGTCGGTGGTCCGCGGCGTGGTGAGCTCGCCGCGCCGGACCACGAACAGGTTGGAGCCGGAACCTTCCGCCACCCAGCCGCCGGCGTCGAGCATCAGCACCTCGTCGGCCCCGGCGTTGATCCCCTCGACCTTGGCCAGGATGTGCGGGAGGTAGTTGAGCGACTTGACCCTGGGCGAAAGCGACTCGCGATGCGGCACCGGCGTGCCGGCGGTGACGACCACCAGCCCCCGCTCATACCGGTCGCGCGGCCACAGCGCGATCGTGTCCACGATGATGATGACCGACGGAGTGGCGCATTTGCGCGGGTCGAGCCCCAGGTCGCCGACGCCGCGGGTGATGATCGTCCGGATGTACGCCTCGGCCAGGCCCGACCGGCGGACCGCCTCCTCGTGCAGCCGCGCCAGCTCGTCCTTCGGCATCGGGATCGTGAGCCAGGTGGCCTTGGCGGAGTCGTACAGTCGGTCAAGGTGCTCGGCCAGCCGGAAGATCTTCCCGCCGTACACCCGGATCCCCTCGAACACGCCGTCGCCGTAGAGCAGGCCGTGGTCGAAGACCGAAATGGTCGCGGACTCGCGGTCGCGCCAGGTGCCGTTGATCCAGACCGTCGTCACAGTCGCCTCGTGTCAGGTGCGATCGAAGTGCGCCCGCCTGGACTCGAACCAGGAACTGTCGGCTTAAAAGGCCGATGTGATACCATTTCACCACGGGCGCGGGAGGGATGCGCGCCCGGGGACGGGCACGCGGGTGCTCGTTCGAAGATAACGCGCCACGGCAGGGGGGGAACCGCGGGGCTGGCCGCCCCGGGTCAGGGGGTCAGGAGAGCCAGAGGGTGGCCGCCACCGCGCCGGCGGCCCCAAGGAGCTGGCCCATCAGGACGTCGGTCACATAGTGCACCCGCAGGTACACCCGCGACGCCCCCACGAGGAGCGCGAGGGCGAGCGCGGGGACCGCGACCGGCGATCCGGCGAGCGCGAGGGGCAGCGCCACGGCCATCGCGGCGGCGGAGTGGCCCGAGGGGAACGAGTAGGCGTCCGGGATGTCGGCGAGCGGCACAGGGCCGTCGTTCGCGAGCCCCGGCCGGACCCGAAGCACCGACCGCTTGACCAACTGGACGATGACGTGGGAGCCGGCGTTGGCCGCGAGGAGGACGAGGCCGAGGTGGCGGGTGCCGGCGGGGAGCAGGAGCAGGACCCCCAGCGCGAGGGTGGCGGTGGCGCCGCCGAGGTGTGTGATCGAACGGAAGCCGCGGTCCACCCAGGGCGGCGCCCGCCGCGCGGCCACCAGCTGCAGCCAGGCCCGGTCGAGGGCCCCTACCTGTGCGACGAACGCCCGCATCGCGATCCCTCCTTCATCGGGAGGGAACATCGCGCGGGGGCGTCACGTCCCCACCGGGCGCCGGTAACGGGACCGTCACGGCGCCCCGGCCGGATCGGTCAGCGCTTCGTTGCGCGCCTGACCCACTCCCGGACCCACGACCGGGCATCGTCGGCGTGGCGGTCGAGCGCGGCCTTGGCGGCGGCGTTGCCCCGACCGGCCAGCGCCGCGAGGGCGAAGCTGACGTTGGGCGAGTCGCCAAGCCGCGCCTCGGCCGCGGCGACCACCGACGAATCCGCGTCGCCGACGAACATCGCCCGGAGGCCGGCGGTGAGGATCACCCCCTGGTACGACGGGGTGGCGAGCGCCGTCGTGATGAGCGCGTCACGCCCTGCCGGATCGAGCCGAGCCAGCGCCCCCACCGCGGCGGCGCGGACCTCGTAGCTCGTGTCGTGCGCCCACGCGGCGCGCGCGGCGGCGAGCGCCGAGTCGCCGGCGTCGGTCAGCGCCTCGAGCGCCTCCAGTGCCGGCCCGCGCACCTGGGCCGAGGTGTCGCGCGCGGCGGCCAGGAGCCCCGGCAGCGCCAGCGCGACCGGGAACCGGCCGAGGGCCGTGACAGCCCGT
>CAMLHU010000078.1 GCA_946479825.1 uncultured Gemmatimonadota bacterium | reverse complement strand
AGGCAAGAGAACGGGCCGCCAGTCGATGCTCCGACGGCGGCCCGTTTTTCGCTCACCTCTCACCGCTCACCGCTCACCGCCCTCACCTCTTGAACGCCGCCGTCAGCGTCAGGCGGACGAGGTCGCCGGGGTAGATCGTGACGTCCTGGTCGCCGGTCTGGTTGGCGACCGCCGCGCCGGCCGCGGCTCCCGCCACGCCGCCCACGATGGTGCCGGTCTTGTTGCCGCCGACGATCCGGCCGATCACCGCCCCGGCCACCGCGCCCGCGCCGACCTTGGCGGCGGTCCCGCCGGTGATGCCGCGGCCCTTCAGGATGTACGCCACGGTGTCCACTCGGCCGGAGATCGGGTAGCTCTTCCCCGCGATCTCGACGCTCACCGGGGACAGCTTCAGCTCCGAGTCGTGGGTGCTCTTGCTCGACTGCGACTTGAGCGCGTCGATGTGCAGGGTCACCGCCGACCCGGCGGGGATCACGACCCGCCCCTTGGCGTCCTTCACGTCGCTCGACACCAGCACGACCATCGTCTCGCCGGCCTTGTTCTTGTGGCTGGTGACGGTATCGCGGGCCGTGGCCGAAATGCCGGTGCCGGCCGCCAGCGTGGGCGCGGTCTCGGCCGGCTTGGCCTTGGGCGCCGCCGGCTTGGTCTCCGCCGGGGCCGCCGCCGGAGTCCGGGCCACGTCGTTCATCTTGGTCCCCGAATCGGTGGGGGCCAGCTGGAGATCGCGCGCGGCGGTGGTGTCGGCCCCGCCCTGGGCCCCCTTGTTGCCGCCGCACCCCGCCAAGATCGCCGCCGCCGCCACCGCGCCAAGCATCGTCGTCCGCATCTCCTGCCTCCGTGACCTTCGTAGGGTGACTTGTCCGGGTCCCGCGACCCGTTCAGCTTTCGTTGACCAATGCGAGAACTCAGGACCCTCGGTCCCTTCTTCCGTCCCTACCGCGGCACCTACGCCGTCGGCCTCCTGCTGGTGGTCGCCTCCAACGCCTTCACGACGCTGGCGCCGCACTACCTCAAGCGCGGCATCGACGCGATCGCCGGCGGCCTGGGCGGCCACGCGCTGCTGGTGGCGATCGGGCTCCTCATCGGCACCGCGCTGGCTGGCGGCGTGGCGCGGTTCGGGATGCGCCAGCTCCTCAACAGCGTCAGCCGCCGGGTGGAGTACGACCTCCGGAACGACCTCTTCGGCCATCTCGAGCGGCAGCCGGCGCAGTTCTACGACCGCCACGGCACCGGCGACCTGATGGCCCGGGCCACCAACGACCTGCTCAACGTCCGGATGGTGGCCGGCCCCGCGCTGATGTACCTCGTGGACACGCTGGCCAGGACCTGCCTCATCCTCCCGGCGATGCTCCATATCTCGCCGGGGCTCACGGGCTACGCGCTCATCCCGCTCATCGGGCTGCCGGTCCTGATGGTCACCTTCGGGCGCACCATCCACAACCGCACCGAGGCGATCCAGGAACATTTCGGCACCCTGACGAGCCACGTCCTCGAGAACCTCTCGGGCGTCCGGATCGTGCGGGCCTACCGCCAGGAACGGGCGGAGGAAGCCGAGTTCTCAAGGCTAAGTACCGAGTACGTCCGCCGCAACTTGGCCCTGGTCAAGGCCTACGGCGCCTTCCAGCCGCTGCTCATGCTCCTCGGCGGGCTCGGCGCGGTGGTGGTGCTCCTCGTCGGCGGCCGCGACGTCATCGCCCACCAGGTGTCGCTCGGTTCGTTCGTGGCCTTCGGCGTGTACCTCAACATGCTGGTCTGGCCGATGATCGCCCTCGGCTGGGTGGTCAACCTGATCCAGCGCGGCGCCGCCTCGATGGGGCGGATCAACGCCATCCGCCAGGAGATCCCGGCCATCCGCTCCCCCGAGACCCCGGCACCCCTCCCTGCCGTCACCGGGGCCCGCCGCCTCACCTTCGACCGGGTGTGGTTCCGCTACCCCGGCGCCGAGGACCGGGGCTGGGTGCTGCAGGACATCTCGTTCGACCTGGCCCCGGGGGCCTCGCTCGCCGTGGTGGGCGCCACCGGGGCCGGCAAGTCCACCCTGGTGGACCTCGTGACCCGCGCCTACGACCCCGAGCAGGGCCGGATCCTGATCGACGGCGTGGACATCCGGACCATCTCCCTCGACGACCTCCGCCAGGCCGTGAGTCACGTCCCGCAGGAGACCTTCCTCTTCAGCGAATCGGTGCGGGCGAACGTCCTGTTCGGCGCGCCCGACGACGGCCGACTCGAACGCTCCGCCGAGGCCGCCCAGCTCACCGAGGCCCTTCCCTCCCTCCCGAACGGCTACGACACCCTCCTCGGCGAGCGCGGGGTCAACCTCTCGGGGGGCCAGAAGCAGCGCACCGCCATCGCCCGCGCCCTCGCCAAGGGGGCGCCGATCTTCCTCCTCGACGACGCCCTTTCCGCCGTGGATGCCAGCACCGAGGCCCGGATCCTCACGGCGCTCCGCTCGGCACTCGTCGGCAAGACGACCGTGGTCGTCTCGCACCGCCTGGCCGCCGTCCGCGACGCGGGGCATATCATCGTCCTCGACCAGGGCCGGATCGTCGAGTCGGGCCGCCACGCGGACCTGATGAAGCTCGAGGGCCGGTACTGGGAGCTCGTGCGGCGGCAGGAGCTTGAAGGCGAACTGGAGGCGGTGGGGGACAGTTGAGGAGGGGGAGGTAAGAGGTAAGAGGTAAGAGGTGAGAGGTAAGAGGTGAGAGGTGAGAGGTAAGAGGTGAGAGGTTACAGTTGTTGTTGGGTAGGTATGAGTATAGATGTAAGTGGTTTGAGGTGTGAGGTAAGAGGGAGTAGTAAAAGAAGAGAAGCCGCTCCGTCCCTCACCTCTCCGTCTGTCCGTCTCTCCGTCTCTCCGTTCGCCCGTTCGCCCGTCCGCCCGTCCACCCACCACGGAGCCCACGTATGACCGCGCCACGTAACGCCCTCGCCGCTCGCGGTATGGACGCCCGGTTCGTCACCACGACGCCCGGGCTTGATGGTTACTGGATCACCGAGCATCTCGGTGTGGTGCGGGGGATCTGCGTGCGCACGCGCTCGGTCGTGGGGATGTTCGGGGCGGCGCTGCAGCGGGTGTTCGGCGGGGACATCACGATCCTGACGCGACTGTGCGAGGATGCACGGCAGGACGCCTTCGAGATCATGGTGGCGCACGCCGAGCGGCTCGGCGCCAACGCGATCGTCGCGGTCCGCTACGACGCCACGGAGATCATGCAGGGAGTGACGGAAGTGCTGTGCTACGGGACGGCGGTGATGGTGGAGCCGATCCCCGCCGAGCACTGAGGCGGGTCAGAGCCAGCGCTGGAGGAACTCCGGCGTCAGGCCCTGCAGCCACCCGCTCAACCGGGTGAACTCCCCGCTCACGAGGAGGAGCCCGGCGAAGATGAGCAGCGCCCCCGACGCCCGCTGGACCAGCGGCAGGAAGCGCCGGAACCGCTGGAACCACTGCAGGAACGCCTCGAGCGCGAACGCCGCCAGCAGGAAGGGGATGGCGAGCCCGGCGGAGTAGGCGCCGAGGAGCACCATCCCCCGCCCCAGCGACTCCTGGGTGCTCGCGAGCCCCAGGATCGCGCCCAGGACCGGCCCGATGCAGGGGGTCCACCCCGCCCCGAACGCCATCCCCACCACGAACGAGCCGAGATAGCCGAGCGGCTTGTGCTCCAGATGCACCCGGAGGTCCAGGTTGATCCAGGACATCCGGAACACCCCCAGGCACATCAGCCCGAACAGGATGATCAGGACGCCGCCCGCGCGCTCGAGCCAGAGGTGGTGGATGCGGAGTCCTCGGCCGAGCGCGGTGGCGCCGGCGCCGAGGAGGAGGAAGATCACCGTGAAGCCGAGGACGAAGAGCAGTGCGTGGAGCACGGCGGCGCGCCGGCGGTCGCGGAACTCCCCGGCGGTCATCCCAGTGATGAACCCGAGGTAGCTCGGCACGAGCGGCAGGACGCAGGGCGAAAGGAACGAGAGCAGCCCGGCCACGAGGGCCACGGCCACGCCCAGCGTTGCAGTCTCGGTCATCGGGGGGTCTCGGTCAGGCGGCGCTGGCAGCCGCGGCAGACGCCGTGAAGGGTCACATCGGGACGCTCGAGCTGGAACCCGGCCTCGTCGGCCAGGAACGGAAGCACTCGCTCGAGCCGCTCGGTGGTGAACTCACTGACACCGCCGCAGCGGCGGCAGACGAAGTGGCCGTGGGCCTCGCGGGTCGGGACCGGCTCGAAGCGCCGGAGCCCTTCGCCGAAGTCGTGCGCCCGCACGAGCCCGCTCTCGAGCAGGAGGTCGAGGGTGCGGTAGAGGGTGGCGGTGCCCACCGGCTCGCCCCGGGCCTTGAGCGCCCGGGCCAGGCCGTCGGCGGACGGGTGACCGTCCGCGGCGAAGAGGGCGGCGGCGACGGCCTCGCGGGGGCGGGTCACCGGGAGGCGGTGATCCCGGAGCCAGCGGCGGAAGCGTTCCTGGAGGCCGCGGGCCTGGTCACTCGTGAGCGGGGGCATCCGGCGGGGGAGCGGGCGGGGAGGCGGCCTCGGGGTACCACTCGGCCACGGGTACCGGCGCCGGCGCACCCTCGTCCACCCGGCGTTCGACGTCGGCGAGCAGCGTCTCGAGCGCCTCGAGCGGCCCGCTCCCCACCTCTTCCACCACCGCCTCGAACTGCCCCCGCTGCTTCCCCTTGATCGTGGCCACGTAGCGGGCGGTGTAGATCCGCCGGCGGTCGCCGTCCACCCGCGACAGGATGGCCGTGCCCGCCTCGAGCGGCCCGTTCTTGAGCGGCTGGAAGGTCCAGATCCCGTCGATCTCGGCCGGGGGCACCACCTTGGCCGCCTCGTCGGCGAGGCGAAGCCAGCGGGCGGCGGGCCCTCCGGGCGCGGTCATCCCTGCGAGCGTTCCCATTTCTCCACGTAGATCCGAAGGACGTGCATGAAGTCCTGCGCGTTGGTCACCACACCGTACGCCTGGTGGGTGCCGCGATCCTTGAGCTTGTTCACCACGAACTCGGTCTGGTCCACGCAGACCGTCATCAGCGGTGTCGGCACGCCGGCCTTGAGATAGAACGCCGGCAGCATGTTCCCCACCGCGATGGCGTGGAGGGCGGTGGCCACGAGCACGGCGCCGGTGGCCCGCGCGGTGTGCTCGCGCATCGCGTCCTGCGCGGCGAGGGTGTCGCTGTACACGCCCGGGAGCGGGCCGTCGTCCCGGATCGAACCGGCCAGCACGTAGGGGACCTTGCGGGTCACGAGGGCGTGCATGATGCCACTCGTCACGATCCCCTGGGCGACGGCGTTCTCGATGCTGCCGGCCGCGCGGATCCGGTTGATGGCACGCATATGGAGCCCGTGGCCCCCCTCGGTCGGCTGGCCGGTGTTGGTCATGCCGAGGGTGGTGCCGTAGATCGCGGCCTCCATGTCGTGCACGGCCACGGCGTTGCCGGCCATCACCGCCTGCACATAGCCGTTCCGGATGAACCACTCGAAGTCGGTGCGCGCGCGGGCGTGGACGAGCGCGGGTCCGACCACCCACACCAGGTAGCCCCCGCCCTTCGCCTCCTCCGCGATCCGCTGCGCCAGCTCCTCGTAGTTGACCGGACGCTCGCGGCTCACCTCGGTGGACATGAAGCGGAACTCGTTGGCGCCGTGCGCCCCGGCCAGGAATCCGTCCGTGTGGACGAAGATGCCCTCGCTCCCGTCCTCGGCCATCCCCATCGCCACCAGGTCGCCGCGCTTGAGCCGGCGCGGCTCCTCGGTCGCGAGCGCGTCACCCCGGCGGACCACCACGCAGTCCATCCGCGGCCGGCTCGGCGCGAGCCACTTCCCCCCGACCTTGAGGTAGGTCGGGAGGTTCGAAGTGGAGAAGAAGCCCTCCGGCAGCACGCCGTCGGCCGGGAGCGGCGCGAACGTCGCGTCGGGGGCCCCGTTGAGCGGCGGAACCGTGAAGTCAGGGAGGCGGTAAGTGGTGGCCATACTGGGGTGAAACGTAAGGGGGGCGGAGTGGTTTGCAATGAAGGGGGACGGGGCGCCGGGACGCGCCCTTCGGCGAGGGGGGTCATCCTGAGCGAAGCGAAGGATCTCCCGGTGGACGCGCGTTCGTTGAACCAGGGCCTGCAACAATTCGCCGTTTCCAATACGCCCATGGCCCGGTACCGTGCCGACATGGCACGTCAGTTCTACGCCTATATCCTCGCCTCTCGATCGCGCGTCCTCTACGTCGGCGTGACCAACGACCTCGCTCGCCGCCTCGCCGAGCACCGGAGCGGCGCGATCCCGGGCTTCACCCGCCGATACCAGGTCCATCGCTTCGTACACTTCGAGGTATACTGCGACCCCGGATCGGCCATCGCTCGGGAAAAGCAGTTGAAAGGGTGGGTACGCCGTCGGAAGGTCGAGCTGGTAGCGCGCGCCAACCCCGAGTGGAGGGAACTCGGCGTAACCTTGGGGCTGGCGCCGGACGAGCAGGGATCCTTCGGTCGCTTCGCTCCCTCAGGATGACCCCCTTGAGGCCTGGCCCCAGTTTCCGGGGCCTACGCTCTCTGACCCCTGACCCCTGCCCCCTAAGCCCTAAGCCCTACGCCCTACGCCCTACGCCCTACGCCCTTCCCCCTGACCCCTCACAACAGCGACACCGGATCCCGGTCCACCACCACCCGCACCCCGCGCCCGTCCTCCCGCCACCGCGGCGCCGCGTAGCGCACGAACCGCCCGATCTCCTCCGGTGGCCCCTTGAGCACCACGTGCCAGCGCCACCGGTCCTTGATCCGGGCCAGGGTGCACGGCGCCGGGCCGAGGACGGTGAGCGGCAAGCGCTGGGCGTCCACCAGCCCATGACACCAGTCCGCCACTTCGGCGGCACGCCCGCTCACCGCCGTGTCGCTCGGGCCGGTCACGAGCACGTTGGCGATCGCCACCTCGGGGGGATACGGCGGGCTCGCCCGTTCCGCGCCCTCGGCCGCGAGGAACCCCTCGACATCGTGTCCCGCCGCGAACCGGACGGCGTGGTGATCGGGCCGCCGGGTCTGGATCAGTACCCTGCCCCCCTTGGGGCCCCGCCCCGCCCGGCCGGCCACCTGCGCCAGCAGCTGGAAGGTCCGCTCCGCGGCACGGAAGTCCGGCAGGTAGAGCCCGGTGTCGGCGTCCACCACGCCGACCAGCGTCACGTTCGGGAAGTCGAGCCCCTTCGCGATCATCTGCGTGCCGAAGAGGATGTCCACCTCCCCCCGCTCGACCGCCTCGAGGATCCGATGGTGCCCCCAGCGGGTGCTCGTGGTGTCGAGGTCCATCCGGGCGAGGCGCGCGGTCGGGTACCGCGCGGTGAGCAGCGCTTCGAGCTGCTGGGTGCCGATGCCCCGTTCCTGCTGGACGGCGTGCCCGCACTCCGCGCACGCGGTCGGCACCGGCTCGGCGTGGGCGCAGTAATGGCAGGCGAGCCGCGGCGGGGTGCGGTGGACCGTCAGCGCGATGGAGCAGTTGGGACACTCCCGCACCGCCCCGCACGACTCGCACTGCAGGTACGCCGCGAACCCCCGGCGGTTGAGCAGCAGCAGCGCCTGCTCCTGCCGGTCGAGCGCGCCGAGGATGCCGCGCTCGAGCGCCTCGGACCAGGGGATCGCGCCGGTCCCCGGCACCCGCGGGGCGGTCCGCAGATCCACCACCTCCACCGGCGGCATCGGCCGCACGCCGACCCGCTCCGGGAGGCGGATGACCGGCAGCTTCCCCGCCCGCACCCGCGCCCAGGTCTCGACCGACGGCGTGGCGCTGCCGAGCACCAGGCGAGCTCCCTCGAGGCGGGCGCGGACCGCGGCCACGTCGCGGGCGTGGTACCGCGGCGCCTCGCCGTTCTTGTAGCTCGCCTCGTGCTCCTCGTCCACTACGAGGACGCCGAGGTCGCGAACGGGGGCGAAGAGCGCCGACCGGGCGCCGACCGCCACCCGCCGCTCCCCCCGATGCAGGAGGCGCCACGCGTCGGCCCGCTCGCCGTCGGAGAGGGCGCTGTGCAGGACCGCGACCTGGTCGCCGAACGCCCCGCGCACCCGCCGCACCGTCTGCGGCGTGAGCGCGATCTCCGGCACCAGGATGATCGCCCCGCGCCCGGCGGCGAGCGCGGCCCGGATGGCCTCGAGGTACACCAGCGTCTTGCCGCTCCCGGTCACCCCGAAGAGGAGGGCTCCCTGCCCCGGGGCGAGCGTCGCGAGGGCCGCGAGCGCGGCGCGTTGCGCGTCGGTGAGCTCCGCGGGCGGCGGCGTCCCCGGCTCGTCCGCGAAGGGATCCCGGATCCGCTCGGCCTGCTCGAGCCGGGCGAGACGCCGGGCCACCAATCCCTTGACGACAGAATCCCCGAAGCCGAGCCGCTCGGTCAGGTGGCGGGTCGTGGCCGAGCCGCCCAGCTCCTCGAGGGTCTCGAACAGACGCCGCTGCTCGCGCGCACGGCCGAAGATCCGGTCGCGTTCAAGGAGCGGAAGCCCGGTCCCGGTGAGGATCAGCACCCGTTCGGTCGCGGCGCCGCCGGCGGTCTCGGGTGGCTCCACGCGGAGCGACAGCGCGCCGATCCTGGCCAGCCGGTTCACCACCTCCCACATCGGCCGCTTGAGCGCCCGGGCCGCGGTAGCGACGGCCGCCTCCCCGCCCCGCCGGTCGAGCCAGTCGAGGAGCTGCGCGGCGGTGCCGCCGACCTCGACGGCGCCCTCCTCCCGGACCATCACTACCTGCGAGGCACCCCAGAGCC
>CAMLHU010000077.1 GCA_946479825.1 uncultured Gemmatimonadota bacterium | reverse complement strand
ATCCCGAGCGTGGCGCCCTCGCCGGGGCCACGGGTCAACAGCGGCTTTTATTACGATGCGCCGAGGCACCGCCTGCTCCTGATCGGTGGCAACGACCACACCGACGTCTGGGCCTACGACCTCCCCTGACGCCGCCCGTCCGCGGGCCGAACGTACGAACGCCCCGCCATCCGGCGGGGCGTTCGCGTTCGGTGAACCCGAGGTCACTCGCCGTCGGGCACTTTCGTGGGAAGGTCGTGGCGGTCGGCGTGGAGGCGGGGGCCCAGCGCCACGCCGAGCATCAGGCCGAACTGGTTGCTCCCGGAGGCGCTCTGGAACCACGAGGCCCGGGTCAGGATGCCGAGCTCGAGCGTTGGCGAGAGGTACACGTCGGTGCCGAGTCCGGCCTGGATGCCTCCGCGCAGGCCGGCGTCGGGCCCGTCGATGAAGCCGGCGAGCTCGGGGCCCAGCGCCAGATACGGCCGTCCCCACGACGGGGCGAGGCCGAACTCGTACGTGGGCTGCATCACGTACACCGTGCTCGAGGCGGCCGCCGAGGCGGGCTGGCCCGGGGCGGGGTCCATCCGGACGGCCCCCACCTCGACCCCGATGCTGCGGGTCGGCGTGAGGTCGCGCCGGAACCGGACGCCGGCGAACGGGGAGTTCGCGCGATACGGCGCGCCGCCGTTCAGGTGTCCGAGCCAGGCGACGAACGGCTCGACGGTGCCGGGGACGGCCTTGGACGTGCGGAGCGGCCCCACGCCATAGCTCACGGTGGCCCGGTACTCGACGTTGCGGTCGCCGTCGTCAGAACGGATCCGCCCTTCGGCGCTCACCCGGAAGTGATCGCCCAGGGTGGTGCCGAGGCCGAAGCCGGCGATGTAGCTGAAGCCCCACTTGGTCTGCTCGGGCGTGAGCAGGCCGGCCGGCTCCGAGTAGCGGAACGCGCCAAGCCCCGTGACGACGAACGGCGTCACCCCGGTGGCGTCCACCGGGTACCACCGGTTCTCGAGCGAGAGCGCGGTGGCGCCGGGCACGGACCCGCCGAACGAGGCGTGCGGCCAGCGCGCGAAGGTGAATACCGTCGCGTCACTGGGGTTGGAGAAGTATTCGAGCGACAGCGCCGGCCCGGCCGACGAGACGTCGCCTGAGGTCCGGGTGGAGAGGTCGGTCCAGCCCGCGCCCAGGTTCACGGCGCGCTGGGCGGAGAGGGACGGGACGGCAAAGAGGCAGAGCGCCGCCAGCGGCGCCACGAAGGTGATCCTGGTCACACGGTCTCCTTTCACGAGCGGGGGCGCGGCACGGGCCGCGTGTCATTCTAGTAACGCCGGGCGGCGGGGGCGGGCCGTGACGTGCCGCACACGCCCCGGTGCTTGACCCGGCCGGGGGGCGGGGTTGATTACGAGGGTCGCCCCGCCGCTCCCGTTCCCGAGGATGACCCTATGATATCGCTCAACGTCAACGGCAAGCCGGTCGAGCTGGACGTCGCCCCGGACACGCCGCTCCTCTGGATCCTGCGGGACCATCTGGGACTGCCGGGGACCCGCTTCGGCTGCGGCGTCGGATCGTGCGGCGCCTGCACGGTCCACCTCGACGGCGTCGCCGTCCGCTCCTGCCAGCTCCCCGCCTCCGCGCTCTCCGGCCGGTCGGTCACCACCATCGAAGGGCTGGGCGCCGGCGGCGACCACCCGTTGCAGCGCGCCTGGCTCGAGGCCCAGGTGCCGCAGTGCGGCTACTGCCAGTCGGGGCAGCTGATGGCCGCGGCGGCGCTGCTCAAGGACAAGCCGCATCCGACGGACGCCGACATCGACGCCGCGATGAGCGGCAATATCTGCCGCTGCGGAACTTACCAGCGCATCCGGCGCGCCATCCACCTCGCCGCGGGAGGCGCCCGATGACGGCCGAGCTTTCGCGTCGCGACTTCGTACGCGCGGTCGCCGCGACCAGCGGCGCCCTGATGCTGGCGGTGAGCATCGAAGGATGCGCCGGCGAGCCGACCCCCGCCTCCGGCGACGCGACCTTCGCGCCTGACGCCTGGATCCGGCTCGACCGCGACGGGACCGTCACGGTGATGGTGGCGCACAGCGAGATGGGACAGGGCGTGGCCACCGCGTTGCCGATGCTGGTCGCCGAGGAGCTCGATGCCGATTGGAGCCGGGTGCGCTGGGCGCAGGCCCCCGCCAACCGGGCGTACTCCAACCCGGCGTTCGGCGCGCAGGGGACGGGCGGGAGCACCAGCGTGCGGACGTCCTGGACTCCGTTGCGCGAGGCGGCGGCGCGCGCCCGCGCGATGCTGGTCGCCGCCGCGGCGACCCGGCTCGGCGTGCCGGCCGCCGACCTCCGGACTGAGCGGGGCGCGGTGATCCACCAGGCCTCGGGACGGCGGGTCCCCTACGGCGACCTGGCCGAGGCGGCGGCGCGCCTGCCGGTCCCCGCGACCGCCACCCTCAAGGACCCGAAGACGTTCACCCTCATCGGGCACCCGGTGCCGCGCATCGACCTCGACCCGGTGGTCCGCGGCGGCGCGGTCTTCGCGATGGACGTCGTGGTGCCCGGGATGCTCTACGCCTCGGTGGAGCGGTGTCCGGTGTTCGGCGGCACGGTCCGTCGGGTGGACGACGCCGCCGCGCGCCAGATGGCGGGGGTCCGCGACGTAGTGGTGCTGCGCGATCGTGTCGCGGTGGTCGCCGAGCATTACTGGCAGGCGGTCTCGGCCCGGCGGAAGCTCAAGGTGGAGTGGGACGAGGGCGCGACCGCGCAGTGGTCGGACGACACCATCGGGGCGCACCTGCAGGGGCTGGCCGACGGGTCCGAGGCGGCCGTGGCGCGCCACGAGGGCGACGTGGACGCCGCGCTCGCCCGGGCCGCCAAGGTCGTCGAGGCCACCTACGAGGTGCCGTACCTGGCGCACGCGACGATGGAACCGATGAACTGCACCGTGGACGCCCGGCCCGAGAGTCCGCGGGTGTGGGCGCCGACGCAGTTCCAGGCGGGCCCGGCAATGATGAAGGGCGGCGCCCGCGGCGTGGTGGCCGCGGTGGCCGGCGTCGATCCCGAGCAGGTCGAGGTGATCACGACCCGGCTCGGCGGCGGTTTCGGGCGGCGGTTCGAGCTCGACTTCATCGAAGAGGCGGCGTGGATCTCGCGCCACGTGCAGGCCCCGGTGCACGTGATCTGGACCCGCGAGGATGACGTGCGCCACGATTACTATCGGCCCCGGACGTTCAACCGGCTCAAGGCCGGGCTCGACGCCGACGGCAACGTCGTCGCGTGGCGGCACGCCATCGCGGGGCCGTCCATCATGGCGAAGTTCCTCCCGGGATTCCTCCCCACCTGGATCACGCACCGGTTCGGCCCGCTCAAGGGCGGCGTGGACGGGTCGTCGGTCGAGGGCGCGGCCGACCTGCCCTACGCCGTGCCCAACATCCGGGTGACGTGGGCCCAGGCCGACCTCGGCATCCCGGTCGGGTTCTGGCGGTCGGTGGGGCATTCGCAGAACGCGTTCATCGTCGAGGGGTTCGTGGACGAGCTGGCGTCCGCCGCCGGGAAGGATCCGGTCGCGTTCCGCCGCGCGCTCCTCAAGGATCATCCCCGCCACGTGGCCGTGCTCGACGCGGCGGCCGAGCGGGCCGGCTGGACCAAGCCGCTGCCGCGCGGACGGGCACGGGGGGTGGCGGTCCACGACTCGTTCGGCAGCATCGTGGCGGAGGTGGCCGAGGTGTCGGTGGAGCGGGGCGAGCTCCGGGTGCACAAGGTCACCTGCGCGGTGGACTGCGGCCAGGTGGTGAATCCTGACACCGTGGCGGCCCAGATGGAGAGCGGCATCGTCTTCGGGCTGAGCGCGGTATTGAGCGGCAAGATCTCGATCGAGCGGGGGCGGGTGAAGGAGTCGAACTTCCCCGACTACCCGGTGCTTCGGATGGACCGGATGCCCGAGATCGACGTCGTCCTGGTCCCGTCGGGCGACGCGCTGGGCGGGGTCGGGGAGCCGGGCACCCCGCCGATCGCCCCCGCGGTGGCCAACGCGCTGTACGCCCTCACCGGCCAGCGGGTCCGGTCGCTCCCGATCCGTCTCGGCCAGGCGTGACGGCTCCGTAATCCTCCGAATGGCCCCCCGGGGCCCGCACCCGTAGGCTTCCCAGCCGTGAGCACCTATCCCTTCCGGCGGCCCCGCCGCCTCCGCCGCACCGCCGCCCTCCGCGCGCTCGTCCGCGAGACGCCGCTCGACACGGGCGACTTCATCCACCCGATGTTCGTGGTCCACGGCCGGAAGGTGGAGCGCGAGGTGAGCTCGATGCCGGGCGTGTACCAGCGCTCGGTGGACGAGTCGCTCGATCGCGAGGCCGACGCGGTGGTCGCGGCCGGGATCCGGGGGGTGCTCCTCTTCGGGCTCCCCGCGGTCAAGGACGAGGCCGGCAGCGAGAACTGGGCCGACGACGGGATCGTGCAGCGGGCGCTGCGCCGCCTCCGCGCCCGCCATCCCGACCTGACGCTCATCACCGACGTCTGCTGCTGCGAGTACACCAGCCACGGCCACTGCGGCATCCTCCGCGACGGCGCGGTGGACAACGACGCCACGCTCGACGTGCTCCGGCGGGTGGTGGTGAGCCACGCCGAGGCCGGGGCCGACGTCGTCGCGCCGAGCGGGATGATGGACGGGATGGTGGGCGCCATCCGCGGCGCGCTCGACGGCGCCGGGCACCGGGACATCGCGGTGCTGAGCTACGCGGTCAAGTACGCGAGCGGGTTCTACGGGCCGTTCCGCGAGGCGGCGGAGAGCGCCCCCGCCTTCGGCGACCGGCGGCAGTACCAGATGGACCCCGCCAACGTGCGCGAGGCGCTCCTCGAAGCGCAGCTCGACGTGGGCGAGGGGGCCGACCTGCTGATGGTCAAGCCGGCGCTGGCGTACCTCGACGTCATCCGCGCGGTGCGCGAGCGGACCACGCTGCCGGTGGTGACCTACAACGTGAGCGGCGAGTACGCGATGGTGAAGGCGGCGGCGCTCCGGGGCTGGATCGACGAGCGGCGGATCGTGCTCGAGTCGCTCCGGGCGATGCGCCGCGCCGGCGCCGACCTCGTCATCACCTACCACGCGCTCGACGCCGCGCGCTGGCTGGCCGAGGGCGGGGAGTGAGCGAGCCGGCGCGGTCGGCGGCGCTGATGGCGCGCGCCGCCGCGGTCCTGCCGGGGGGGGTCAACAGCCCCGTGCGGGCGTTCGGCGGGGTGGGCGGCACGCCGCGGGTGATGGCCCGCGGCGAAGGCGCGTGGCTCGAGGACGTGGACGGTCGTCGGTACGTGGACCTGGTGCTGTCGTGGGGGCCGCTCATCCTGGGCCACGCGCATCCCGAGGTCGTCGCGGCGGTGGCGGAGCAGGCCGCCCGAGGGACGACCTTCGGCGCCCCGACCGAGCTTGAACTCGAGCTCGCGGAGCGGATCACCCGGCTCCTCCCCGGGCTCGAGATGGTGCGGTTCGTGTCGTCGGGCACCGAGGCGGTGATGAGCGCCGTGCGCCTGGCCCGCGCTGCCACCCGCCGCGACCGGATCATCAAGTTCGACGGCTGTTACCACGGCCACGCCGATCCCTTCCTTGCCGCGGCCGGGTCAGGCGTCGCCACGCTCGGCCTCCCCGACTCGCCCGGCGTCACCGCCGCCGCGGTCTCCGACACGCTCATCGCTCCGTTCAACGATCTCGACGCCGTCGAGTCGCTGCTTCGCGCCAACGACGGCCGTGTCGCCGCGATCCTGGTGGAGCCGGTCGCGGGCAATATGGGGGTCGTCCCCCCCGACCCCGGCTTCCTTGAGGGGCTGCGCGCGCTGGCCGACCGTTCAGGCGCGTTGCTCATCTTCGACGAAGTGATGACCGGCTGGCGCGCGCACCGCGTCGCCGCCCAGGTCCGCTACGGCGTGCGCCCCGACCTCACCACGCTCGGCAAGGTGGTGGGGGGCGGGCTCCCCGCCGCGGCGTACGGCGGCCGCCGGGACCTGATGCAGCTGGTGGCCCCGGCCGGCCCGATGTACCAGGCGGGCACGCTCTCCGGCAACCCGCTCGCGATGGTGGCCGGCCTCCGCACGCTCGAGCTGCTCGAGCGGGACGGGGCCTGGGACCGCGCCGAGCGCTGGGCGGCGGACCTCGAGCGGGAGATCGTCGCGGCGGCCGGGCGGGCGGGGGTCGCGCTCACCGTCCAGCGGGTCGGCACGATGCTCACCCCGTTCTTCGCCCCGGCGCCGGTCCGCAACTACGCCGAGGTGAAGCGTTCCGACCGGGCGGCGTACGGCAGGTTCTTCCACGCGATGCTCGCCGCGGGGGTATATCTTCCCCCCTCCCCCTTCGAAGCCGCCTTCACCTCCGCCGCCCACGGACCGGGCGAGCTGGAGCACGTGCGCCGGGCCCTCGCCTCGGCGTTCGAGGCGGCGTGAGCGGCCCCAGCCGGGACCCCCGATGACCCGACCCCTCGTGGCCGGCACCCGCGGCAGCGCGCTCGCCCTCTGGCAGACCGAGCGGGTGCGCGCGGCGCTCAGCGCTTCCGGCGTCGCCTCCGAGCGGATCGAGATCCGCACCACCGGCGACGCGAACCAGGAGGTGAGCCTCTCGGCGATCGGCACGCGCGCGCTGTTCACCAAGGAGCTCGACGAGGCGCTGCTCGCCGGCCGGATCGACTTCGCCGTCCACTCGCTCAAGGACCTGCCGACCGAACTGCCGGACGGCATCGTGCTCGCGGCGGTCGGGATGCGCGAGGACGCCCGCGACGCCCTGGTCGGACGCGGCCCGCTCGGCTGGATGCAGGTGCCTCCCCGCGCGGTCGTGGCGACGAGCAGCCTGCGGCGCACGGCGCAGCTGCGGCTCGCCCGTCCCGACCTCACCATCGTGGACATCCGCGGCAACGTCGACACCCGGCTCCGCAAGCTCGACGAGCACCCGGAATGGACCGCCACGATCCTCGCGGCGGCGGGGCTGGTGCGGCTCGGGCTCGACCATCGGATCGGCGAGCGGCTCTCGTTCGGGCTGATGCTCCCCGCGCCGGGGCAGGGCGCGCTCGCGTGCACCGCGCGGGCCGACGACCGAGCGACCATCGCGGCGCTCCGTCAGGCGATGCACGACGAGTCCGCGGCGCTGGCCACGGCGGCCGAGCGGGCCTTCCTCCGGGAGCTCGAAGGAGGGTGTCAGGTCCCCGTGTCGGCCCACGCCACCGTCGAAAGCGGCGACCTCGTGCTGCTCGGACGGGTGACGGCGCTCGACGGCGGGCTGTCCTTCGGCGGGCGCGAAGCCGGCCCCGTGGCCGGCGAGCCGGATGCCGAGGCGCTCGGCGTGGCGCTGGCCCGGCGACTGGTGGGGCAGGGGGCGGGCGAGATCCTGGCGGCGCTCCGCAGCGACCCCACGCGGTGAACGACACCACCACGATCCTGCTCACCGGGTCGGACGGGATGCTCCCCGCCCTGGCGCCGGCGCTCGAGCGCCTGGGGCACACCGTCCGGCACGAGCCGTTACTGCGATACGACCCGCCGGCCGATTGGAGCGTGGTGGACGCTTCGCTCCGCGACCTCGGCCGGGCCGGCGCCCTCGCCGTGAGCTCGCCCCGGGCGGCGCGGGCGTATGTGCGCCGGGCCAGGACGCTCGGCGTGACCGCGCCGCCGGCACTGCCGGTGTGGGTCGTGGGAGAGGCCACCGCGGCCGGGCTCGAGGGATGGGCGGAGGCGCGGTGGCCCTCGCCGGTCGAGGCCGGAAAGCAGGGTGGCGCGCGCGCGCTGGCCGCGGCGATGCTCGCCGCGAGCGTGCAGGGCCCCGTGTTCTATCCCTGCGGCGACCGGCGCCTCGACGTGCTGCCGGCGGCGCTCGCCGACGCCGGGCTCGCCGTGCGCGAGGTGATCTGCTACTGCACCCGGGAGCTGCCGGCCGACCAGGTGCGACTCGCCCTCCACGGCGCCGGGATCGTGGTGGCCTCGAGCCCGAGCGTGGCCCGGATGCTCGCGGCGGCGCACGACGCTGAGCGCCGCGCCGCGCTGGTGGTCATCGGGCCCGCCACCGCCGCCGCCGCCGAGGCCGCGGGGTGGATCCCCGCCGCGCGGGCCCGCACGCCGACCTCCGCCGGCGTCCTCGCCGCCATTCGTTCGGTCCACCCCTGACGCCTTCCGGATCATGAACGACCTCCTGCTCCGCGCCTGCCGTCGCGAACCGGTGCCGCGCCCTCCCGTGTGGATGATGCGGCAGGCCGGGCGCTACCTCCCCGAGTACCGCCGGGTGCGTGAGCGCGCCGACTTCCTCACGATGGTCCGTACGCCCAAGCTGGCGGTCGAGGTCACCCTGCAGCCGGTGGACCTCATCGGGGTGGACGCTGCCATCATCTTCAGCGACATCCTCGTGATCCCCGAGGCGATGGGGATGGGGCTCACGATCGAGGAGGGCTCGGGGCCGCGCCTGGCCGGGCCTATCCGCGAGCCGGCCGGGCTCGGCCGGCTCCGGCCGGTGGACCCCCGCGCGCGGCTCGACTACGTGCTCGAGGCGCTCCGGCTTGCACGACGCGAGCTCGAGGGCCGGGTGCCGCTCCTCGGCTTTGCCGGCGCGCCGTGGACGCTCGCGGCCTACATGATCGAAGGGCAGGGCACCCGCCAGTTCACCGCGGCCAAGCGCTTCCTGCAGCAGCACCCCGCCGCCGCGCACGAGCTGCTGGCGCGGCTCGCGGACTCGGTGGGCGAGTTCCTGGCGGCGCAGGTCGAGGCCGGCGCCCAGGCGGTACAGGTCTTCGACTCCTGGGCCGGGGCGCTCGGGCCTGACGACTATCG
>CAMLHU010000076.1 GCA_946479825.1 uncultured Gemmatimonadota bacterium | reverse complement strand
ACGCGTATCGTCATGTTTCCTCGTAAGGCCGGCACAGGGTAGGACCCTCGAAGGCGCCGGCCAGCATCATCGTGACTCGTTCGACACCGGTTCCAGCTCGGAGGTCCGTCCCGCCCTGCCCTGGTCCCGGCGTTCGATCCTGCCAGTCCACGGAATCCGCGGCTGGCCGGGGGTGATCATCGCTCTAAGGTAGTGGGCGCGTCAACCGCCGAACGGCCTTCGGCGCCTTTCCCAGGGTCCCCTACCCCTGCACGGCGGCGACGATCCGTCGCACAACTTCTGAAATGGCAACACGTTCCACGTCCACTACGTAGTCGGCCGACTCGTAGGCCGACCGGCGCTGCTGGAGCAGACGCTCGAGCTCGGCCACGGGGTTCGGCCGGCTCAGCAGGGGGCGTCCAGCCACCGAACGGCCCATCCTATTGATGGCCGTGCGAGGCCGGATGCGGAGGTAGACCATCCGGGAGGGAGGGCGGATGATCGCCACGGTCTCCGGGCGGGCCACCCACCCGCCTCCCGGCGCGAGGACCATCCCCCCGAGGTCTTTCAGCTCCTCGGTGAGGCCGTGCTCGAGCTGGCGAAAGGTCGGCTCACCCTTGGTGGCGAAGATCTCGGCGATGGTCATCCCTTCGCGGCGGGCGATTTCGGCGTCGAAATCGAGGAAGCTGCGACCCAGCTCGCGGGCGAGCACCGAGCCCACGGTGCTCTTCCCCGCCCCCGGC
Organism: uncultured Gemmatimonadota bacterium; assembly: GCA_946479825.1. The sequence goes on along the minus strand of CAMLHU010000076.1, from coordinate 8,058 downwards.
AGCCCGACGAGGATGAGGTGGGGGGCGGACAGGTCAGCCGCCGAGCCGGGCTGCGATGTGCGAAAGGTAGCCATCGAGGTTCCGTTGAACTTCGGGCAACGAGTCGCCGCCGAACTTCTCGAGCATGGCGTCGGCGAGGACGAGGGCGAGCATCGCTTCGGCAATGACGCCCATGGCGGGTACCGCGGTCACGTCGCTGCGCTCCGCGGTGGCGCTGGCGGCGCTGCCGGTGGCGACGTCGACGGTGCCGAGCGGGCGCATGAGGGTGCTGATCGGCTTCATCGCGACGCGGACGACGAGCGGCTCGCCGGTGGTGATGCCGCCCTCGAGGCCGCCCGCGTTGTTGCCGAGGCGCCGGAACCCGCCGGTCGGCCCCCGGCCGCGGTCGGCGGCGATCGGGTCGTGCACGGCCGACCCGGGCCGGCGGGCGGCCTCAAAGCCGAGGCCGATCTCCACGCCCTTGACCGCCGGGATGGACATCAGCATCCCCGCCAGCCGGCCGTCGAGCTTCCGATCCCAGTGTACGTGGCTGCCGAGCCCGAGCACCAGCCCGCGGGCCACCACTTCCACCTCTCCCCCCAGGGTATCGCCGGCCTGCTTGGCGGCGTCGATCCGGGCGACGATCTCGGCCTCGGCGGCGGCGTCCAGCACACGCACGGGCGAGCGGTCGGCCACTTCGTTGAGCGGGGCCGGGAGGACCGCGGGCGCGGTGACCCGCACGCCGCCGAGCGACACCACGTGGCTCCCGACCTCGACGCCGAACGCGTCGAGCAGGCGCCGCGCCAGCGCACCTGCCGCCACCCGGGCCACCGTCTCCCGCGCGCTCGCGCGCTCGAGGATGTCGCGCGCGTCGGTGCGGTCGTACTTGAGGACGCCGACCAGGTCGGCGTGGCCGGGGCGCGGGCGGCTCACCTTCCGCCGGCGTTCCTCGCCGGGCGCGCCCTCGGCCGCCATCACGTCCTTCCAGTTGTCCCAGTCGCGGTTCTGCACCAGCATCGCCACCGGCGACCCCAGCGTCTCCCCCGCCCGGATGCCGGCGAGCCATTCGACCCGGTCCTGCTCGATCTTCATCCGGGCACCCCGGCCGTAGCCTTGCATCCGCCGGCCGAGGTCGCGGTCCACCCACGCCGCGTCCACCGGGAGCCCGGCGGGCAGCCCTTCCACGATCACCGTGAGGGCGCGCCCGTGGGATTCTCCTGCGGTGAGGAACCGGAGCCGGTTCACCGGCGGGGCTCCGAGACCAACGAGCCCGACGCGGCGGTCGGGCTCGAGGGCACTGGGCGCTGGTCCGGCGCTCGGCTCACTGCGAGGCGCCGGGCGCCGCGTCGTCCACGATGCGCGGGGTGACCAGGATGATCAGGTCGCGCCGGCGTTCGTCGCTGCTGTTGAAGCCGAACAGCCCGCCGATGAGCGGCAGGTCCATCAGGAGCGGGATGCCGGACTTCTTCTTGGTGACCTCGGTGATGGTGAGGCCGCCGATCACGGCGGTCTCGCCGTCGTTCACCAGGAGGCGGTTGTCGGCCGACTGCTTGGCGAAGTTGTAGCCCAGGTCGAGCGAGGCCAGCTGCTGCACCGCCGACCGCTCGGTGTGCAGCTGCAGCACCACCTGACGGTTGTTGGTGACGTGCGGCGTGGCGGTGAGCCGGATGCCCGTCTCCTTGAAGGTGACGTTGGCCCGGGGGGCCTGCCCCACGCCGGTGGCCGAGCTTGCGTCGATGACCCGGACGGGGGTCTCTTCGCCGACCAGGATGTCGGCCTGGTTGTTGTCGAGCGTGGTGATGATCGGCTCGGCCTGGACGTCGGTCAGGTTGATCTCCTGCGTGGCCTGCACGAAGGAGGTCAGGCTCATCCCGCCGATGACGGTGCTGAGGATGACGTTGAGCGCCGGATTGGTCAGCGAAGCCTTCGCGTTGCCGATGGCCGCGACCGACGTGCCGCCCAGGTCGATGTAGTTGATGTTGGTGCTGGAGTAGGGCGCGCCCGTCGCCGGGTCGGTCCGGGTGACGAGCTGGTTGAAGAACGAGCCTTCGCCCGCCTGGGCGGCGCCGAGGTCGTACTGGATGCCCAGCCCTTCGATGTCCTCGCGGTCCACCAGGATGATCTTGGCCTGGATGGATACCGACGGCGTGCGGATGTCGAGGCCCTTCACGAAGTCTTCGACGCCGCCGATCTTGCTGCGCGTGTCGGTGATGATGAGGGAGTTGGTGGCCGAATCGGCGACGACCGTGCCGCGGCCCTTGGTCAGGATCCCCGTCAGGTTCTTGGCGATCGCGGACGCGTTGGCGTAGTTGATCCGGACGAGCCGGGTCTCGAGCGGCTCGAGCGAATCGAGGGCGGCAAGCGCCTTCGGCGAATCCACCCGGATGATGCCGTCGGGGGTCTCGGTGGCCGAGAGGCCGTTGGCCGAGAGGATGGCCGAGAAGGCCGCGCGCCAGGGCTTGTTGCGGATCTCGGTGTTGACCTTGATGGTGCCGGCGATCCCCGCGCCCAGGACGATGGACCGCCCGCTGAAGGCGGCGAAGCCGGCCACCACGTCGGCGATGTCGGCGTTGTCGTAGCTCACGCTGATCGGGCGGTCGGGCGGCACCTGCTGGATCGCGGGGGCCGGGAGCGTCACCTCGGGAGAGCGCGCGGCGGTCGAGACCGCCGGGCCCGCGGGCGCGGCCATCGCGGCCGGCGTGAGCGACGACCAGGCGAGGAAGCTGCGTTCCGCCCCGAACTTGACCCGGACGTAGTCGCCGTCGCGGACCAGCTCGTAGTTCTTGAGGGTCGAGAGGTCCACCACCACCCGGACCACGTTGGGCGCGAACTGACCCATCCGGATGTTGCGGATGCCGCCGCGCTCCACGCCGTCGTACAGCACGGGGGCGGCACCCAGGGTGGCGCCGGTCAGGTCGAGGACCAGGCGGGCGGGCTCCCGGAGCGTGAAGTCGTGCACTTCCACGGCGCCGCGCACGTTGATGACGACCTCGGCGGCGCCGGGGGCGGGCTGGACGGCCACGCTGAGCACCTGGCCGTCACGCGGGCCGGCGGCGCGGGCGGCCGGGGCCGCGAGCAGCAGGGCCGCCAGCGGCAGCAGGAACAGTCGCAGGGACTTCATCGGTTATCCTCCTGGCCCTTCTTCGTGAGCGACAGGGTCTCCTGCCGTTCGAATCCGAAGTCCTCGATGGTGAACGTCACGTCGCGGTCGGTGATCTGGCCGACCGTCATCCGGGTCCCGATGCGGTCGCCGGTACGGACCTTGTAGCGCTTGCCGTTGGACTTGTTCCGGAGCACCGCCACGCTGTTCCGGGCGGACCGGAGGTCCTGGTAGATCGCGACCAGCACCAGGTCGCCGAACTCCACGCCCGACCCGCCGCGCTCGATGAGCGACTGGAACGGGTCGCGGGCGCCGCCGGTGTACGCGAAGGTCTCGCGCAGGATCTCGGTCTCCTTGGCCGTCTTGATCGAGTCCTGCCGGATCGAGTCGGCGCGGACCTTCGCGATCGAATCCACCCGGGCCTGCTCGCGGGCCTTGGCCAGCGAATCGGCGCGGGCCTGTTCCCGGACCTTCCGGACCGAGTCCGCCCGGGCCACCCGCTGCTGCGCCGCGGTCATCGCCGGCGTCTTGGCCGGGGTCGTCGGAGCTGCGGCGGCCGCCGTCTTGGCCGGCGGAGTCGTGGCGGGAGCGGCCGGAGTTCCCTTGGCCGGAGCGGTCGGCGCCGGGGCGCCCTTGGCGGGCGCGGCGGCGGCCGGGGCCGCCTTACCGGCTCCGGTGGCCGGAGTCGCGGTGGCCGGGGCCTGGGCCGGGGCGGTGCCGCACGCCTTGAGCACCGATGCCAGCTGCATCCCGGCCGGGAGCTTCGCCTTGCGGGCGAGCTCCGCCCGACCCGCCTTGGTCTTCCGGAGCGCCTTCTCGACCGAGTCGCTGCAGGTGGCGAAGCGGGCCCGCGCCACCGAGTCGCGCCGGGCCTGGGCCTTGGCGAGGCTGTCGCGGCGGGCGGCCGCGGCCCGGTCGGCCTGGGCCACCGAGTCGGCGTTCACCTTGTGCCCGAACATGCCCTTGACCTTGGCGCACCCGGTGCCGGCGCAGAGCGCCGCCATCAGGGCCGCGAGGACCAGCCGGTCATTGCGCACTGTCGGCCCCCTCCCCGCTGGCCTTCACGTACGTCCGGATCATGAACGAGGCGTTGAGCAGCGCGCCGGTCGAGTCGCCCAGCGCGGCCGCCTGCGCCCCCGAGGCCGGCGTGAGCCTGAGGCCGGCCGGGACGATGATCCGCGGCAGCGAGGCGACGTCCGACAGGAATTCGCCGAGCTGGTCGTAGTGGCCCAGCACCGAGATGGTGTACTGGTTGGTGCTGAACGGCGCCGGGCCCGGGATCGTCGCCTGCGGCTGGACGCCGGTCAGCGCCACCCCGCGCAGCTTGGCGCGGGTCGAGATCTGGTCGAGCAGGTTCGGCACCTCGTTGCGCTCCGGCACCAGCCGGCGCAGGAGGTCGAGGCTCTGGCGGTAGCCCTCGAGCCGGCGCCGCAGGTCCTCGATGCTCCCCTTGGCGAGCACCGCCTTGGCGCTGTCGGTGGCCTTCTGCAGGGTGGCGAGGCTGTCGGTCATCGCGGTGATGCGCGCCTTGCGCGCGGCCATCCCGTCGAACACGCCCGAGAAGCCGTTATAGCCGAAGTAGCCGACGACGGCGGCCATCAGGATGAGCAGGATCGCCACCTGGCGGGTCTGGTTCATCGCGCGGTCACCTCACCGACTGGTTGAGGGGCACGGTGCGGATGTACGCCGAGTCCGCCTCCTGGAAATCGGCCGAGATGCTGAACGACTTGATCACCCGGCCCTGCTCGGCCACGGTGCTGAGGCTCACCAGCTGGACGTTGCTGATCCAGGGCGAGGCCTCGAGCTGCCGGAGCAGCTGGCCGGTCGCCTGCTCGTCCACGGTGCGCCCCTCGATCGAGAACGGCACCTTGGGCCGGGCCGCGGTCGAGTCGGCGCTGGTGTCCACGGTGGCCTTGCCGGTCCCCTGCACCGACACGAGCCACGTGTACGGCGGGAGCGCCTTGGCCACTTCGTCGAGGAGGTGCGGCCAGACATAGCGGTCGCCGTCCACGTGGCGGATGACCTGGATCTGGGTCACCAGCGAGTCGCGGATCTTCTCGGCCTTGCGCTTCTGGTCGAGCAGGCCGCGGAAGCGCTTCTCGTCGGCCCGCGCCTGCTCCAACCGGGGCGTGAGCGTGTTCAGCTCCTTGGCGGTCCGGCCGTAGAGGAACACGAGCCCGACCACCACCACCACCCACGCGCCGGCGGCGCCGAGCAGCAGCGGTTCCTTGACCCGGGTCGAGAGCTCCTTGAGCTTCGCCAGGATCTGCTTCTGGGCCGTGCCGGTCTTGCGCTTCTGGCCGGGCCGGAGATTGACGGTGATCATCATCGGGTCGGGATCCTCCGGGCCGGACTCAGGCCGCGCTCCTGAGGGCGAGACCGATCGGCAGCATCAGGAGTGGCGCCACTTCGTCCATGCTGAGCGCCTCGAACGCGTCCTCGGCCACCGAGAGCCGCGCCAGCGGATTCCCCGGTTCCACCGGGATCCGCAGGCGGTCGGCCAGGACCTTGTTGAGCCCCGGGATCCGCGCCCCGCCCCCCACCGTCACGATGCGGGTCAGGTTCCCGGCCGAGCGGCTGGCGGACTGCAGGAAGGCGGCCGCGCGCTCGATCCCGACGGCGAGTTCCTCGCCCCGGGTCTCGAGAAAGGGATCGAGCGCCTCGTTGCGCTCGAAGCCCTGCAGGATCTTGTCGGCATCCTCGGCGGAGAGCCCGCGCTCGCGCTGCATATCCTCGCGGAAACGGCGGACGCCGAGCGGGAGGTCGCGGGTGAGCACCGGGATCCCGTCCTCGAGGATGTTGATGTTGGTGGTCTCGTGGCCGATGTTGACCAGGCCGACCACCCCCTGCATCTCGTCGGGGTGGTTGAGCTCGAAGGCGTTGTGGAGGGCGAAGGCGTCCACGTCGATGATGCTGGCCTGGAGCCCCGCCTCGGAGAGCAGCGCCATCCGGGTCTCGACCAGCTCGCGCTTGGCCGCCACCAGGAGCACCGTCATCTGGAGCCCTTCGCCTTCCGGGTCGAGGATCTGGAAGTCGAGCTCCACGTTCTCCATGTCGAACGGGACGTGCTGCTCCGCCTCCCAGCGGATGACCTCGCGGGCCTCGGGCTCCGACATCCGGTCCATCTGGATCTTCTTGACGATCACGTCGCGCCCGCCGACGGCGATGACCACGTCCTTGCCCTTGATGCCGGCGGAGCTGAACAGCTGCTTGATGGCGTCGGCTACGACACCCTGGTCGATGATCTCGCCTTCCACGATGGCGTCGTCCGACACCGTGGCGAAGGCGACCTTCGTGAGCGTGGGCTCCCCGCCGCCGTGGTTGATCACCACGGCCTTGATCAGCCCGCTGCCGATGTCGAGCCCAACCGTGGTCTTCTTGCGCCCGAAGAGGCTCATATCGACCCGACCGGAATGTGGAAAGGGGACACTAAGGTGGCTACGCTACCATCCGGCCAAGGAATTGTCAAGCTCGAAGCTGCTTGAGGTGAGCCAGAACAAGCCGTTGCCGGAGCGTAGGTTACCGCCGGTGGAGTGCGCGAAAGTCAGCGCGGATCGCCACCAATTCACCCGCCTGAACTACAAGTTTCGGCTTATCTTTGGTACTTAAAATGGCACCTGTGGGGCCAAAAACTAGGCCGGGCCGGCCCGACTGGGCCGACCCGGCTTGACAGTGTCGAGATGGTGTCAGTATTGAATGAACGGCCGCTGGACCATCGGCCGGGCGACCGCCGAACTGGAGACCGCGGTATTGATCGCGCAGCTCGAGTACTGGATCGTGATGTTACCGGTCAGGTCGTCGGTGATGCTGGCGCTTTCGGACAGGAGCCCGCCGTAGAAGTAGGAGTTGCCGTTCCCCTTCTGGATGCTCCCCTTCACGATCACCAGGCCGTAGAAGGTGAACCCGCCGCCGGCGGTGAAGTTGCCGTCCACCAGGAGGATCCCCTGACCGATGGTCCCGGTGACCTTGAGGTCGCCGGTCACGTGGACGATCGGGTAGTAGGCTGCACAGGGATAGGTGCTCAAGGCTCCCACCGTATACAACAGGTTGTGCTCAGGATCGCCCCAGTTGGTGGTGACGGTCCGGTCGCAGGCGTGGGTGGTGACATTGAGCGCGGGGTATGCACCCGTGACGGTGCCGCCGCTGATGGTGACGTTGGCGCTGTTGATGAACGTATTGTAGGCCTGGTTCACGTCGGTGATCGTGGTCCCGACCGACGTGTCGTGCGACACCGTTCCCCCGGTCAGGGTCGGGCCGCCGTGAGTGGACACGCTGGAGTCGGTCCGGATCGCCGGCTGGTTCTGGGTCGGCTGGCCGGCGCAGGTGGACGACCACCCGCCCGTGGTCGGCGGAACGTCGTTGCCGTTGATGTTGGCGCTCCCGCCCACGCTCACGCCACCGGCCACCGTGACGCTCGACTGCACGTTGAGCGTCGGGATGGCCTTCTTGTAGAGCATCCCGTACGCCCGGGAGGCCAGCACGGTGCCCGCGCTGTTCTTGGCCATCCCGGTCGAGGTGACCAGGTAGGTGAATCCGTTGAGCGCCATCACGGTGGCGGTGAAGTACTCGGGCGAGGAGCCGAGCTGGGTGCTCGCGATGGTGATGGAGTTGCCGGTGCCCATCGTGGTCCAGGAGTTGTCCCAGTTGGCGACGGCGTAGTCGATCCCGGCCTGGGCGGCGTCGGCCGCCTGCTGCCCCGCGAGCGCGTTGCCGCCGCTCCGCTGCTCGAGCTGAGCGGTGTAGAAGATGCCCGCCACCAGCGCCCCGATCACCACCAGGGCAAAGACGGCCAGGATGAGGGCGATCCCTCGTTCGTCGGAGCGGCGGGTCATAAGCACCTCGGCCTCAGTTGAACGGCGCATTGCGGAGCGTCACGTAGGTGACCAGGCTGTCGTTGATCGGGGCCCGGGTCCCGCTGCCGGACTCCGACACCGACCCGCTGGTGACGCCGCGGAGCGCCACCTTGATGGTCCGCATCT
>CAMLHU010000075.1 GCA_946479825.1 uncultured Gemmatimonadota bacterium | reverse complement strand
GTGGGGTCATCCTGAGGGGGCGGAGCGGCCGAAGGATCGCCTGACACGCCTGGTCATTGGTCGTTGGTCATTGGTCGTTGGTCGGGGCTGGGGGCCGGGCACCACCTGCCCACCCGTCCGCCCGTCTGTCCGTCCGTCCGCCTGCCCGCCCGTCGGCCATTGGTCGTTGGTCATTGGTCGCTGGCCAGGGCAGGGGACCGGACCGCGCTCGCCTAGCCGCCGGCCCGCCGGTCCGCCCACCCTTGGGGAAAACCCCACCTTACGCCCAGATTCACTACTTCTATTCAGCCGCTTTGCATAGATATGCATCCCGATCACACACTGTCGCGATCCACGTTTTCCACATTTACCTGACGGCGTAACCCCATTGTGAATTGATGAGTTAGCGATTTCACTTGACGTGGATAACCTCCCTCGGCTCCAGTTCGTTCGAGGTCAATGGGTTCCGGTGGCAGATTCCACACTTTCCAGCTTTCCACACGTGGATAACTCCGCCTTTCCACAGCTGTGCGCGACCGCCATACGGGCGGCTGGTCGGCTCACCAAGACCGGGGGTCTTCTATGTGGATAAGGGATCTGGCCGGCTGGCCTCCCCCTCCCCTGCCCCGGGGGAGTGGGTTCGTGCGATGCCGGCGGGTGATGTCCTTGGCCGGCGCTGAGGGGGATGCCGTCTGGTGGCGGGATGGAGAGATCCAGCGCGTAGGGTCAGCGGCACAGCTGGCCCGCCAGGTGCCCCGCGGCACCCCTACCTATGAACTCCCCGGCGCGCTGGTGACCCCGGGGCTGGTGGACGGCCATACCCACTTCGGGATGTGGGCGGAGTCGCGGCGGCAGGTCAGGTTGGTGGGGGTGGCGACCCGGGCGGAGGCGGTCCGCCTGGTGGGGGCAGCCATCCCGGTCGCGGGGTGGGTCATCGGCCACGGGTGGGATGCCAACCAGTGGGCCGATCCCCCCGACCGCCGGGTGCTCGACCGGGTCCAGGCGGGGCCCACCTTTTTGGAGTCGCTCGATGTCCACGCGGCGTGGGTCAACAGCGCAGCCCTTGCCGCCGCCGGTGTCACCCGGGACACCCCCGATCCCTTCGGCGGTCGGATCGTTCGCGATGCCGCGGGCGAGCCCACCGGGCTCCTGCTCGAGCGGGCGGTGGAGCTGGTCCGGCCGCACCTCCCGGTGGCGGGGACCGACCAGGTCCGGGCGGCCGTCCGCGAGGCGGTGGCCGAGGCCGGGCGACTCGGCCTCACGGCGATCCACAACGTGGAAGGGGTCGGCTCGTGGCGGGCGTTCGTGGAGCTTGCGGCGGCGGGGGAGCTACCGCTCCGGGTCCTGTTCCATCCCCCGGTGGAGGCGCTGCCGCAGCTCGTGGCGGAGGGGTGGCGCAGCGGGCAGGAGGCCGGGGCCATCACCCTGGGCGGCGTGAAGCTCTTCCTGGACGGGAGCCTCGGAAGCCGGACCGCCTGGATGCTTGAGCCCTTCGAGGGGACCCGCGATCGGGGGATGCCGATCACTGACGGCCAGCTGGCCCGGCAGGCGGTGACGATGGCCGCCGAGGCGGGGATCGCGTCCACGGTCCACGCCATCGGCGATGCCGCGGTGCGCCGGGCGCTCGACCTGCTGGAGCCGCTGCCCCGGGTGAGGGTCCCGCACCGGATCGAGCACTTCCAATGCGTGGACCCGGCCGACCTGGGCCGGGCGGGACGCGCGGGGATCCCGATCTCGATGCAGCCGGCACACCTGCTGACCGACATTCCGCTGGTGGACCGGCACTGGGGCGCCCGTGGCGACCGCGCCTACCACTTCAGGAGCATCCTCGAGGCCGGCAACACGATCGTGTTCGGGAGCGATGTCCCGGTCGCATCGCCCGATCCGCGGGAGGGGATCTTCGCCGCGCTCGACCGGACTTCGGCCGATGGGTCGGTGACGGGGTGGCGGGCCGCCGAGCGGATCGGTTTCGACGAGGCCGTGCGGGCGTACGCGCGGACGCCCGCGCTTGCCGCCGGCGCGGTCCGGCGCGGCGCGCTCGCGCCGGGGATGGCGGCCGACCTCGTGGCCTGGGACGTGGATCCCGCCGCGGAGGCGGGCAGCGGGGCGGCCTTCCGCGGCGCGCGGGTCCGCCTCACCGTGGTGAACGGCGCGGTGGTCTGCGCCCCCTGACGCGGTCCCGGGGCCGCGCTATTCTTCTAAAGACCTGCCTTCCTTCCACGACGGAACGCCTGTGCCCTCGCCCAGTACCGCCCGGTTCACCAAGATCGTCGCCACGCTCGGCCCCGCCTGGAGCGCGCCCGAGCGGATGCACGCCCTGCTCGACGCCGGCGTCAACGTCGTGCGGGTCAACGCGTCGCACGGCACGCCGGCCGTTCGCGAACAGTGGATCACCGACCTGCAGCGCGTGCTCGCCGGCCGGCGCGAGGCCGCGGCCATCCTGCTGGACCTGCAGGGCCCCCGGATCCGCGTCGGTGACCTGGCCGAGCCGGTCACCCTGACCCCCGGGGCGAAGGTCGCCTTCGCGCCGGAAGGGGCCGCCCGGCCCGGCGACATCCCCACCACCTACGATGACCTTGCCCACGACGTCCAGGCGGGGACGGTGATCCTGCTCGACGACGGGTTGCTGTCGGTCGAGGTGACGGGGGTGAAGGGCGACCGGGTCGAGGCCGTGGTGCGCTACGGCGGCCAGCTCAAGTCCCACAAGGGGATGAACCTCCCCGGCGTCGAGGTCAGCGCGCCGTCGCTCACCGACAAGGATCGCGAGGACATCGCGATGGCGGTGCGCTTGGGCGTGGACTACGTGGCGCTCTCGTTCGTGCGCCGTCCCGACGACATCGAGGAGCTCAAGGGGCTGCTGCCGCGCACCATCAAGACCATCGCCAAGATCGAGAAGGACACCGCGCTCAAGAACCTCCGGCAGATCGTCGACGCCGCCGACGCCATCATGGTGGCCCGCGGCGACCTCGGCGTGGAGCTCCCGTTCGAGGAGGTGCCGCTGGTCCAGAAGCGGATCATCCGCGAGGCCAACCTGGCGGGGAAGCCGGTCATCACGGCGACCCAGATGCTCGAGTCGATGATCCACGCGCCGCGCCCGACCCGGGCCGAGGCGTCGGACGTGGCCAACGCCATCCTCGACGGGACCGACGCGGTGATGCTCTCCGCCGAAACGGCCGTCGGCGACTTCCCGCTCGAGGCGGTGCAGGCGATGGACCGGATCGCGCGGGAACTCGAGACCCACCGCACCGGGCGGAGTCCCGCGTTCGACCTGGCCGTGGGGCGCCGGGGGAACGCCGATGCCGCATCGGGGAAGCCGCGCGCGCCGATGCGCCAGGAAGACGCCATCGGCGTGGCGACGGTCGCGGCGGCGGAGCTGCTCGGGGCGCCGCTGGTCGTGTGCTTCACGGTCAGCGGGTTCACGGCCCGCAAGGTCGCGGCCTATCGTCCGGGCGAGCCGATCTTCGCGCTCACCACCGAGGGCTCCACCTGCCGGCAGCTGGCGCTGGTGTGGGGCGTGGTGTCGGGGCTCGCCGAGCACCTCCCCAACTATGACCAGATGCTCGCCGTGGCGCGGCAGCAGATCCTCGATCGCGGGCTCGCCGGCCCGGGGGCCAAGGTGGTGGTGACGGCGGGGGTGCCGTTCGACGTGCCGGGCACCACCAACCTGCTCAAGATCGAGTCGGTATAGGGCGCCGCGATGCGTCTCACCCTCCTCGGGACCGGCACGTCGTTCGGAGTGCCGCAGGTGGGGTGCGACTGCGCCGTCTGCCGGTCCGCCGACCCGCGCGACCGCCGCTCGCGCACGTCGGCGCTGGTCGAGGGGCCGGAGGGGACGATCCTCATCGACACCCCGCCTGAGCTCCGGCTGCAGCTCCTCGGCGCGGGGGTCAGGACCGTGGACGCGGTGCTCTTCACCCACGCGCACGCCGACCACGTCGCCGGGATCGACGACCTCCGCGTCTTCTCGGTCAACGCGCGGCGCCCGGTGCCGGTCTACGGACCCGCCGAGACCATCGACCGGCTGCGCGACGGCTACCGCTACATCTTCGACGACGCGGTCCGGCCGCCGCCGGGGACCTCCAAGCCGCGGCTCACCCCCCACGTGCTCGAGCCGGGGCGGACGGCGCAGGTGGCGGGGATGCCGGTCCTGCCGGTCCCGGTGCCGCACGGCGACACGACGGTGTTCGGATACCGGATCGGGCCGCTGGCGTACGTCACCGACGTGAAGCAGGTGGGCCCGGACACCGTCGCCGCGCTCCAGGGCGTCGAGGTCCTGGTCCTGGGCGCGCTCTGGTGGCGCCCCCACCCGACGCACCAGAGCATCGGCGAGGCGGTGGCCGCCGCGCAGGCGATCGGGGCGCGGCGCACGTTGCTCACCCACCTTACCCACGAGACCGGGCACGCCGACCTGGCGGCGCGCCTGCCGCCACTCATCGCACCGGCCTCGGACGGCCTGGTCGTGGAGTTCCCGTGACGATCCGACTCGAATACGCCCGCTTCCTCTCCGACCGGCTGGACGGCGCGCACGGCCTTCCGCGCGGGCGGCTGGCGGAGCTCGCCGCCGCCTTCCCGGCGGTGCAGGCCGAGGTGGGCCGCCGGCGCTCCGCGGGCGAGTACGGCTTCCTCCGCCTCGGTGCCGTGACCGACGAGGTGCGCCACATCGCGCAGTTCGCGGAGACGCTGGGGCAGGCCCACGACCACGTGCTGGTGCTCGGGATCGGCGGCTCCGCGCTCGGTGCCCGGGCGCTGCTCTCGGCGCTCCGGCGGCCGGCCTGGAACGAGCACAGCGACGAGGGGCGTGACTTCTTCCCGCGCCTCACGGTGCTCGACAACGTGGATCCGTCGTCGGTGGCCGACGCGCTCGAGCGCATCGATCCGCGGCGGGCGCTCGTCAACGTGATCAGCAAGTCGGGGGGCACCGCGGAGACGATGGCGCAGTACCTCGTCGTCCGCGACTGGCTCGAGCGCTCGCTCGGTGCGGCGGCCACCCGGCATCTCGTCTTCACCACCGATCCGGCCCGCGGTGCACTGCGCGAGCTGGCCCGGCGCGAGGGGATCGCCACGCTCGACGTGCCGACGGACGTGGGCGGGCGGTTCAGCGTGCTCTCGCCGGTGGGGCTCCTGCCGGCGGCGCTGGTGGGGATCGACATCGCCGAGCTGCTGGCCGGCGCGCGCGCGGCGGTGGAGCAGGGGGACACCGCAGACCTGCTGCGGAACCCCGCCGCCCTCTATGCGGCGCTCCAGCAGGCGGCGGACGCGGAGCTCGGGGCGCGGATCCACGTGCTGATGCCGTACTCCGATCGGCTGCGCGACTTGGCCGAGTGGTTCCGCCAACTCTGGGCCGAGAGCCTCGGCAAGCGGGTCGCCCGGGACGGGCGCGAGGTGCTGGCCGGCCCCACCCCCGTGGCCGCGGTCGGCGCCACCGACCAGCACAGCCAGGTGCAGCTCTTCATGGAAGGGCCGTTCGACAAGACCGTCACGTTCGTGGCGGTGGACCGTACCGGTCCTGACGTGCCGATCCCGTCGGCGGCCGGGCTTCCGGCCGACCTTGCCTATCTCGGCGGCCATTCGCTCGGCGAGCTTCTCCGGGCCGAGCACGAGGCCACCGCCGCGGCGCTGGCGCGGAACGGACGGATGAACGCCACCCTCCGCCTCTCGGACCTCTCGGCCAGGACCGTGGGGGAGCTGCTGATGTTCTTCCAGGTGGCCACGGGTTACGCGGGGGTGTACTACGGCGTCGATCCGTTCGACCAGCCCGGCGTCGAGCTCGGCAAGCGGCTCACCTACGGTGCGCTCGGCCGGAAGGGGTTCGAGGACCAGCGGACGCCGCCCGCGCCGGAGGGGGACGTAGCGTAGCGCGCGCGCCGGGACCGTCGCACGGCCGCAGCACCGACCCGCGCGGCGCGCCGGGCCTCCCACCGCGCCGGATGGCGCGGTATTTTCGGAGCGGCAGGCGCATCGAGCCATTTCACGAGGAGCGGGTGATGTCGGATCCGATCGGGCGGGTCACGGGGTATTTCGCCGGCGCGGTGCGCGTGGCCGGCGGCAAGGTCACCGTCGTGGACGCCGCGAAGCTCCGGACCGAGGCGATGGACCGCCTGGCGTGGGACGCGGTCTTCGGTGACGAGTCGGAGCGCGAGGCGGCGCGGTGGCTCCTCTGGGAGCTCGGCCAGGCGGTCGGCTGCCGGCCGGCGTCGATCCAGGGGCTCTACGCGGCGCGCGGCGCGGGGCTCTGCGGCGGCTTCACCGTCCCCGCGATCAACGTCCGGATGATGGCGTACGACACCGCGCGGGCGGTCTTCCGCGCCGCCGTGGGGCTCGACGCCGGCGCCATCCTCCTCGAGATCGCCCGCTCCGAGATCGCCTACACCGACCAGCGGCCGGCGGAGTACGTGGCCGTGATGATCGCGGCGGCGCTCCGCGAGGGCTACCAGCTCCCGCTCTTCATCCAGGGCGACCACTGCCAGGTCAACGCGAAGAAGTACCAGGCGGCGCCCGAGGCCGAGGTCGGCGAGGTCAAGAAGCTCATCGCCGAGGAGGTCGGCGCCGGGTTCTACAACATCGACGTGGACACCTCCACGCTGGTGGACCTCTCCCACCCGACGCTCGACCTCCAGCAGAAGCTCAACTACGAGCGCGCGGCGGAGATCACCCAGTTCATCCGCGCGCACGAGCCGGCCGGCATCACGGTCTCGGTGGGCGCCGAGATCGGCGAGGTGGGCCACAAGAACTCGACCGTCGAGGAGCTCCACGCCTTCATGCAGGGCTACGGCCGCGCGGCGCAGGCGCTCGGCGTGACCACCGGGATCAGCAAGATCTCGGTGCAGACCGGCACCAGCCACGGCGGGGTGGTGCTGGCCGACGGGTCCATCGCCAAGGTCAAGCTCGACCTCGACGCGCTGGCGGCGCTCTCGAAGGCGGCGCGCGAGGGCTACCGCCTGGCCGGCGCGGTCCAGCACGGCGCCAGCACCCTCCCGCAGGACGCCTTCGGCAATTTCCCGCGGGTGGACGCCTGCGAGATCCACCTCGCCACCAACTTCCAGAACATCATCTTCGACCATCCGAAGCTCCCGGCGGCGCTGCGGGCCGAGATGTACCGCTGGCTCGACGCCAACGCGCAGGGCGAGCGCAAGGACGGCGACTCCGACGAGCAGTTCTACTACAAGGCGCGCAAGAAGGCGATCGGCCCCTTCAAGCAGCAGGTCTGGGGGCTGCCCGCCGAGGTGCGCGCGGCCATCGCCGCCGACCTCGAGCGCACGTTCCGGTTCCTGTTCGAGCAGCTCAAGGTGGGCGGCACCGCCGCGCTGGTGCGCCGGCACGTGCAGGCCCCGGTGCAGCACCATGCGGCGCTCAAGCCGGCGCTGGCGCTCGCCGAGGACGACCCGGATGCGGGGGAGTGACCCGATGAGCGACGAATCGCGCGACGGCGGCTCCGCGCTGCCCTGGTTCCTGCTCGGCCTCGGTCTCGGGGCCGGGATCGCGCTGCTGCTGGCGCCCGGCACCGGCGAGGAGACGCGCGAGGCGCTCAAGCGCCGGCTCAAGGTGCTCCGCGAGGGAGCGGCCGAGCGGCTCGACGACGCCCGCGAGGCGGTGGCCGACGGCGTGGAGGCGCTGCGCGACGTGGTCGGGGCGGGGGACGACGAGGACGGGGGCGAGGAGGAGACCGGCGGGGTCCGCGCCGACCTCGAGCGCCGGCTGGCGGCCGCCCGCGCCCGGCGCCGGGCCGCGGGAAGCGCCGCGCCCCGGGACGCCGACGCCGAGGCCGAGGAGCCGATCGCCTGACCGGGGCGGAGCGCCGGGTGCCCGGCGGGTACGACACGGTCGGGGCCTTCTTCCGCCGGGCGCTCTTCGCGGCCGGCGAGAACAACATCGCCTTCCTGGCGAGCGCGTTGACCTTCGACGCGCTGCTCGCCGCCATCCCGCTCATCCTGCTCGTGCTGGTCGGCCTCTCCGCCCTGATCCAGGTGAAGGGCGGCGTCCTGGCCCACGACCTGACCAACGCCATCGAGCGCTTCCTCCCCCCGCATGTGGGCGAAGGCGGCGAGGATCCGAGTGCGGTCGTTCGCGCGCTGATGGAGCGCATCGCCGAGCACCGGAGCCGGCTCTCGCTGTACGCCGCCCCGCTCTTCCTCTGGTTCAGCACCCGCCTGTTCGCGAGCGCGCGCACCGCGCTCAATCGGATCTATCGCGTCGCGACGCCGCCGCCCAAGCCGCGGCATTTCCTGGTGAGCTTCCTGGTCGCCAAGGGGTGGGACGTGGTGATGGTGGGGCTCGCGCTGCTGCTCTTCCTCGGGTACATGGGCGTCTCGGGGGGGCTGACGGTGGCGGAGACCTGGGGCGCCACCCAGGCCACCGCGGTGGCGCCGGTCGTGGGGTATCTCGGCCGGTTCCTGAGCGGGCTGATGTCGTTTGCGGCCGCCCTCACGCTGTTCCTGGTGCTGTACCGCTTCGGGGCCGCGCGCCTCATCCGCTGGCGCACGGCGCTGGTCGGGGCGACCTTCGCCGCCGTGGCGTTCGAGGTGGCCCGCCGGGTGTTCGGGATCTACCTCCTGTCGCTCGCCTACCAGAACGGCCCGTCGGCCTACGCCAACCTCACCGCGGTGTTCCTGTTCGTGCTCTGGGCCTATTACGCCGCGATCGTCTTCCTCTTCGGCGGGGTGGTGGCGGAGACCTGGGCCGAGCGGATCCTGGTGTCCACCGACCACCCCGCCGTCGCGGGCGCCTCGGCGCTCGAGTAGCGCGCCGCGCCCCTGTTCCGACCCCGTCCCCACCGGGTATATTGCGGGTGCCCCAGGTCCGGAGGGCGCCGGCGCGCGAACCGCGTCAGGACCTCGCCGGTAGCAGCGCTAAGCGATGTCCGGTGTCGCTTCGGGGAGCCTGGGGCACTTCCATTTCCGTGAGCGGTAAGCGGTGAGCGACGGGCGGGGCCGTGCCCCCT
>CAMLHU010000074.1 GCA_946479825.1 uncultured Gemmatimonadota bacterium | reverse complement strand
TCACTGCGTCCTCGACGCGCCGGACGTCCCCCGTGGCGGCACACCCGCCAAGGAGGACGGCCAGGAGGACCGCGCCGAGGGGCCGGTTCACTGCCCCGGCGCGACGAGGGTGGTGCCGCCGGCCAGGATCTGGAACTCGTCCCGGCGGTTCTTGGCCCAGGCGTCCTCGTTGTGGCCCGGATCGACCGGCTTGTCCTCGCCGTACGAGAAGACCTCGATCCGCGAGTCGGCGACGCCCTTGTTCACGAGGTAGCGCTTGGCCGAGGTGGCGCGGCGCATCCCGAGCGCCATGTTGTACTCGTCCGAGCCGCGCTCGTCGGCGAAGCCGTTGATGCGGATGGTGAGCGCCGGGTTGGCCGCCAGGATCTTGGCCTTGTAGTCGAGGACGGTCTGGTCGTCCGACTTGATGTCCGACTTGTTGAAGTCGAAGTGGATCATCGTGGCGAGGGCGCTCGACACCTCCGCGGTCGCGGCGGCGGCGCGCTGGGCGGCGGCGGCCGAGTCGGCCTGCGCCTGCTCACGGGCCCGGGCGGCGGCCTCTTCCTGCGCCTTGCGGGCCGCGGCTTCCTGCGCGGCGCGGGCGGAATCGGCGTTGAACGCCGGCTGCGCCGGCTGCGGCGCCGGCTGCTCGGCCGGCTTGTTCCCCCCGCAGGCGGCCAGCAGGATCGCGGCGGCGGCCGTCAGGGCGGCAGTGGTACGACGCATGGGTTCGGCTCCTTTACTATCTGGTGAAGACCGGCGCGGGCGACCGCAGGCGCGGCGACCACGCGGGAAGCCGGGAGGCAGCGGGACTCCCAAGCTGCCGGATCCGGCCCGACTCGACATCCACGACCCAGAGCTGGCGGCGCCCGCTCCGGTCCGACACGAACACGGCGTGGCGCCCGTCCGGCGCCCACGACGCGTCTTCATTGCGGCCCACCGACGTGAGCTGGCGGACCTTCCGGGCGGCCACGTCGAGGACGAAGATCTGCGGCGTCCCCCCCACCTCGCGGTGGAACACCACCCGCGCCCCGTCCGGCGACCAGTCGGGCGCGTAGGAATCGCCGGTGGCCCCGAAGTCGAACGGGGCGAACAGCTCCTGCCCGGTCCCGTCCGACCACATCACGTACACCTGCGGCACGCCCGGACGATTGGAGACGAAGGCGATCCGCCGCCCGTCCGGCGAGTACGTCGGGGAGAGGTTATCGGAGTACCTCCCCACAGTCAAGCGTTGCACACAGCACATTTGCGCGATGTTCGCGGTGTAGATGTCGGTCCCCGCCTCGGTCGAATGGGCGTAGGCGAGCCCCTGCCCGTCCGGCGTGAAGGCGGGGGTGATGTTGAGCCCCACCCCCGTGCCGGGCACGGTCCGCCGCGCGCCGGTGGCCAGGTCCTGCACCAGGATCGGGCCCGAGCCGTCTCCGACCACCGTGTAGGCGATCGACCCCGCGTCCGGCGACCAGGCCGGCGAGAGCGCACGCTCGCCCGCGGCGGTCACCGGGGTGCGCCCCGCCCCGTCCGCGTCCATCCGCCAGATCCGGTCGCCCTCCACATAGAGCACCTGCGTCGCGGCGATCCCCGGCTGCCCGGTGACCCAACGGACCACCTCGTCCGCGATCCGGTGCACCGCCATCCGGAAGTCGGGCGCGCCGACCCCGGGGAGCACCGCCACCCGGTCCTGGCGCACCTGCTGCGCCGCGAGGTCGTGCAGCCGCACGTCCACGGCGCCGGTGAGCGAAGTGAGCTCCACCAGGTACGCCGCCCCCATCCCGCGATACAAACCGTCGTTCACCGGACCGACGTGCGGGTTCACCGCCCCCGGCGTCATCTCGAACTGGTCGCTGTAGTCGAGGTCGCGCTGCAGGATGGCCCCGGCCGAATCGAGCCCCGGCGCCCACAGCACGATGATCCCCGGCCGCACCCCGGCCTGGTACGTGATGCCGACCCGCACGCCCTCGATGTGCGAGGTATCCTGCGCGGCGAGCCCGGAGGCCGCGACCCCGGCGAGCAGGGCCGCGAGCGCGGCGGCGCGCCTCACCGGGCCTGGCCCGGCACGAAATAGAAGCTCACCGGCAGCACGTCCGACCCGTACCCGTCCGGGAGCCGGCCGAAGGCGTGCGCGTTGCCGGCGGCCTCGATGGCCCCCTGGGCGCCAAGGTCGAACGAGAAGTTGCCCGACGACTGAATGAAGCGGATGTCCTTCACCGCACCGTCCCTCGTGATCAGGAAGAAGACCTCGGCCTTGAGCCCGCCGGCGCCGAACGGCCGGTCCCACCGGCGATACACCTGCGCGACGATGTTCCGCAGGTAGTCCGGGAACGGGAACTCGAGCCCCGGCGTGCTCACGGTCACCGCGTCGCTGCCGGTGCTCGGGGTCTCGCCGGGCGCCGCCGTGACCGGCTGGGGCGCGGCCTTCTTGGGCGGCGTCACCGTCTGCACCGGCGCCGGCTTCGGGGCCGGCTTGGGCGGCGGCGCCGCCTTGACCGACTTGGGCGCGGTCTTCGGCACCGCCGGCGGCGGAGGCGGCGCCGGCGACGGCTGGGTCACGGTCTTGGGCGTCTCCACCGGCGCCGGAGCGGGCGCCGCCAGCAGGTGCACCGCGTACACCGGCGGCAGGATCTCGCGCCGGGGCGCGAACGCCACGAGCAGCCCCACCGCCGCGCCGTGCACCACGACCGTCCCCGCGACCCCGAGGACGACGCCCCCACGCCGGCCGGCGCCCCGCGTCCGCCTCACGGCGACGTCGGCCCCTCGTCCTCGGCCACGAGTCCGACGTCGGTCACCCCCGCCCCCCGGATCACCGCCAGCGCCTTCACCACGTCGCCGTAGGGCACCCGGCGGTCCGCCCGCAGATAGACCCCCGACGGGTGGCGGGTGGTCACCAGGCCGCGGAAGGTCACCTTGAAATCGTTGTACGAGACCTCGGTCTCGTCCACGAAGATCCGCCCCTCGCGGTCCACGCTCACGACCATCCCCTCCTTCGGCGTGAGCGGGCGCGCCTCGGCGCGCGGCAGCTGCACCTCGACCCCGCCCTGCATCATCGGGGCCGCGATCATGAAGATGATGAGCAGCACGAACGCCACGTCCACCAGGGACGTGACGTTGATGTCCGCGTTGAGCGGCAGCGCGCCGCGGCGCCCGCGGAAGCCCGAGGCCGAGATCCCGCCGGCCATGTCAGATCAACCCTTCGCGGGCCATCGAGCCGATCAGCTCGTCGGCGAAGCCTTCCATCTCCGCGCCGATCAGGTTGATCCGGCTGGTGAAGATGTTGTACCCCATCACCGCCGGGATCGCGGTCGCGAGCCCCGCGACGGTGGTCACCAGCGCTTCCGCCACGCCCGGCGCCACCGCGGCGATGTTGCCCGACCCGCCGGCGGCGATGCCGATGAAGGCGCTCATCACGCCGAGCACGGTGCCAAGCAGGCCGAGGAGGGGGCTCACCGAGCCGATGGTGGCGAGCCACGGGATGTGCTGCGCCAGGAGGTCGCGCTCGGCCGCGATGTGCTTGCCGAGCACCATCTTGAGCGCCTCGAGCTGGGTCTGCGAGAGCGAGCCCTTGGGGACCTCGCCGGTGTCGCGCAGGGCCCCGGGCCTGAGCTCGGAGAAGAAGTTGATCGCCTCGCGGAAGATCCGGTGATACGGCGACGGCGGGAGCTTCATCACCGCGTGGTAGGCGTCGCGGAGGCGGGTGGTGCGCTCGAGCTCCTGGAAGAACCGGTCGCCCTGGGCGCGGACCCGGCGGAGCTGCCACCATTTCCGGAAGATGACGAACCACGACGCGAGCGAGAACACTGCCGTCACCACCAGCACCACGATGGTCTCGGTCCCCGAGTGGAGGACCAGGTCGATCGCCGACCGCGGCACCGCGCCGCCGAGCTGCAGGGTCACCGTGCCTCCGTCCGCATCCAGGTCACCAGGGCCTCGAGGCCCGCTTCAAATGAGGTCGCCGGGGTCCAGCCGAGCAGCGTCCGCGCGCGGGTGGCGTCGAGCGCGCTGCGGGCGAGTTCGCCGGCGCGCGCCTCGGCGTGGGTCGCCGCGGGACGGGTGCCGGTGGCGCGCCCGACCGCGGCCACCAGGTCGAGCACCGAGCGCTCGACGCCGGTGCCCACGTTGAACGCGATGTCGTCGTGGTCGGCCGCGGCCGGCAGGGGGGCGGTGCCGGCCAGGAAGTTGGCCTGCGCCACGTCGCGGACGAACACGTAGTCGCGGGTCTGGCGCCCGTCGCCGAAGATGGTGAGCGGCTCCCCGCGGAGCGCCCGCCCGGTGAAGATGGACACCACGCCCGCCTCGCCCGACGGATCCTGGCGCGGGCCGTACACGTTGGCGTACCGGAGCGCCGCCACCTCGAACCCGCGGAGCGTGCCGAGCACGCGGAGCGCGTGCTCGCCGGCGAGCTTGCTCACGCCGTAGGGCGAGATCGGCTGCTTCGGCGCCCGCTCGCCGGTGGGGATCGTGCCGGCCTCGCCGTAGAGCACCCCGCCGCTCGACGCGAACACCACCCGTCGCACGCCCCCCGCGGCCGCCCCCTCGAGCAGGTTGACCAGCCCGAGCACGTTGATGCTCAGGTCGCGCATCGGGTCGCGCACCGACACCCGGACGTCCACCTGCGCCGCCTGCACGTTGAGCAGGTCGAACGTTCCGGTCGCCACCGCCTCGCGCGCCTCGGGCGAGCGCGCGTCGAGCCGGAGCAGCGGGACGCCGGCCGGGACGTTCCGCGCCTTGCCGGTGGAGAGGTCGTCCAGGACCGTGACGTCCCACCCCGCCGCGAGGAACGCCTCGGCGATGTGGGAGCCGATGAAGCCGGCGCCGCCGGCCACGAGCACGCGCTTGGTCATGCGCGAAATCTAGCCGGAGCGGGGGCCGCGGTGACACCCCGAACCCCGAACGCGACGGCGCGGCGGATCGGAACCCCGACCCGCCGCGCCGTCCGACTCTGGCCCACCGGCGGACCTCAGCCCGGCAGCCTCGCGATCAGCTGCACCGGCGACCCGGCGCCGAACGCCGGCGAGTACACCTTGATGACCCGGCCGGTGGCGGAGTGGTCGCGCACGTGCACGATCTTGAGTACGGCCACCACCTCGGGGACCGGCGCCACCGCCGACTCGCTCCGGGCGGGCAGCAGGCGGCGGACCTCGAACTGGTCGCCCTGCTTCACGCCGTCGGCCTTGCCGCGGTCGATGAACACCACCGCCTGCGCCCCCTTCAGGTCCTCGCGATCGCGGGCGAAGAGGACGTGCCCCTTGAGCCCGTTGGCCACCGCCTCGGGGTGGACGTTGCCCGGATCGACGAACTTCTCCGCCATCAGCGTCAGCGTGCCGTTGTGGATCGGCCCGTACTGCGAAATGACCACGGCCTGGTTCTGCGCCCGGGTCACGTCCACGACCTTGGCGAGGCCCACCGGCACCACGACGTCACCCCAGCCCTTTTCGGTCCGCTCGATCCGCGCCAGGAGGAGGGTGTCGCCCACCTGGTACGAGCCGCCCTTCGGGGGCGTGAGCGCGATCCGGCCGTAGATCATCGCCGCGTCGGCGTAGCCGCTCGAGTGGATCTGCAGCGGCGTGACGGTGCCGACCACCTGCCCCCACGGCAGGACCTGCCCCTCGCTCAGGAAGCCCGACGTGTAGAAGTCGGAGCGCCGGAGCGGGCGGTAGTTGTCCTCGAACGTCGTCTGCATCACGTCCGGCTGCTTGAGCCCGGAGCTCGGCGGGAAGAGCGGCGTGGTGTCTTCCGGCTCGGGCGCCTCGGCCACCGCCGTGGTCTCCGCCGGCGCCGCCGCGGCCGCTTCGGCCGCCGGCTTGGCGGTGTCCGCCGCCACGTGCGCGGTATCGGCCGGGGCCGCCACCGCCACGGTCTCCGCCGGCGCCGCGGGCGGCGGCGTCACCGCCACCTTGGTCGTCTCGGCGGGGACCGACACCACCGGACCCTCGGCGTGCAGGCGGAGCACCTCGCCCGGATAGATCCAGTGCGGGTCCTCGACCACGTCGGTGTTGAGCCGGTAGATCTGCGGCCACAGGAGCGCGTCGCCGAAGTACTGCTGGGCGAGCCCCCAGAGGGTGTTCCCCTTCTCCACCGTGTGCGTCGCCGGGACCTGGGCGGGCGCAGCGGCGGGAGCGGGGGTCGCGACGGCCGGGTTTTGCGCGACAGCCGCCGCGGGGACCGCGGCGGCTGCCACACCGATCGTCAGCGCGAGCGCCTTAGAAGGGAAGATCATCGTCCTCGGCATCGAGCGCCTCCGGGAAGTCCCCGAACGAGCCGTCCTTCTCCTTGGCGCCGGCCGGCGCCGCAGCGCCTGCCTTCGCCGCGGCGAACGACTCGCCCCCCTCGCTCGAACCGGCACCCGACCGGCCCGACAGGAGGATCAGTTCGCGGGCGTTGATTTCCGTCGTGTAACGGGTCTGCCCTTCACGGTCCTGCCACGAGCGGTATTCGATGCTCCCCTCGACGTACACCTTGTCGCCCTTGTGGCAGTACTTCTCCGCGACGTCGGCGAGGGTGGTGAACTTCGTGTTCCAGAGGACCACGCGATGCCACTCGGTCTTCTCCTGCTTCTCCCCCGACTGGTTCTTCCACTGCCGCCCCGTGGCCAGGGACAGCGTGGCCACCTTGCTGCCGTTGGAGGTGGTGCGCACCTCCGGATCGGCACCGAGGTTCCCGATCAGGATGACCTTGTTGAGACTCCGGCTCATACGACGCTCCCGCGCTAGTCCAGGTCCTGAAATCCAGCGGACCCGAGTACACTATAGGAATCGCAAGTTGTTTTGTCAACCAAACATACGCCACTTGGGGCCGATTTACGCAGGCCCGTTTTCTGCCCGGCTCAGGACCAGCGCCGCCTCCTCCGGGCGGTGGTAGTACCGCTCCCGCCGCCCCTGCACCAGAAACCCCGCCGAGCGGTACAGGGCGATCGCCGCCGCGTTGGACTCCCGCACCTCCAGGTAGACCCGCCCGACGCGACCGGCGCGGAACCGCGCCAGCGCCGCCTCCAGCAGCGCCCGGGCCAGTCCCCGCCGCCGGTGCGCCGGATCGACCGCGAGGTTGAGCACCTCGCCTTCGCCCGCCACGGCCCGGCAGAGGATGTACCCGACCGGCTGCGCGTCGCCGGTCTCGGCGACGATGCCGAACCCGGTGATCGAGCTCAGCGCGTCGCGAAGACTCGCCTCGCTCCACGGGTCGGTGAACGCCGCGCGCTCGATCCGCGCGAGCGGCGCCGCGTCAGCCGGCGTCGGGGGGCGGAGCCGATAGCGGGCGTCCATGGGCCTCCTCCCACTTCCGCTGGGCCTCCGCCGGCCGCCCGTACACGGGCTCCCAGGTGCCGACGTCCGCGACGGGCTTGAGCGCCCCGGGCCGGCCGAGGAGCTCGAGCAGCGCCACGGCGGTGGAGGCGGGGAGCGCGAGCCGCGGGCCGCCGACCTCGTGCGCCAGCGCGGCGAGCGTGGCCTCGCTCGCCGTCCCCACCACCCCGGCGCCCTTCGGCACCAGCGCCGCGGCCGCGGTGGACGCCACGACGGTCGGCGGCTGCACCACCGTGAGCACGCCCGGTCCCACCTCGTACGCCGCGGCGTACACGTCGCCGCGGAGCGCGTCCATCACCGACAGGACCGGACCGCGATGCGGCGGGAGCGCCCCGGCGGCGAAGAGCTGGAGCGCCGGCGCGGTGCGGACCTCGAGCCCCCGCGCCACCGCCAGCGCCTTGGCGACCGACGCCCCGACCCGGAGCCCGGTGAAGCTCCCGGGACCGTCGGCCAGGAGGATCCCGTCGAGCGCGCCCGGCGTGGCGCCGGCCTCGTCGAGCAGGCGGTCGATCAGGGGCAGCAATTGGCCGGCGTGTTGCCGCGCCCCCACGAGCGAGCGCTCGGCGCGCGGGCCCGCCGCGTCGCCGACCGCCACCGCGGCGCGGTCACCGGAGGTATCGATCGCGAGCCACATCTAGCGGATCTCCACGGCGCGCCGCGCGGGATCGTCCACGTGGCGCAGCGTCAGTCGGTGGGTGGCGGGAGGCACCCACGCCCCCGCCTTCTCGGGCCACTCGATCAGGATGGCGTCGCCGTCCTTGATGAGCCCTTCCCAGTCGAGGTCGCCGGCCTCGTCGGGGTGCCGCAGCCGGTAGCAGTCGAGGTGGAACACGGTCCCGCGGCGCCCGTCATACCGGTGCACCAGGTTGTAGGTCGGGCTCGTGGCCGGGATCGTCACGCCAAGCCCGCGGGCGATGGCCTGGATGAGCGTGGTCTTCCCCGCCCCGAGCTCCCCCTCGAACGTGAGCACCGCGCCGGGCGGGAGGCCCGCGCCGAGCCGCTCGCCCCAGGCCGCCAGTTCGCTCTCGGAATATTCCGGCATCTCAGCGTCTCCCCGCCCGGCGGCGCCCGCCGCCGGCGCGCGCCGCCATCGCCGGGGCCCCGCCGCGCCGGACATCCGGGGCGTCGAGGGCCCGCAGCTCGTTCAACTGGTCGCGCAGGATCGCCGCCAGCTCGAACTCGAGGTTCGCGGCGGCCTCGCGCATCTGCTGTTCCAGCGCCCGCATGGCCTTGGCGCGCTCCGCCGGGTCGTGCAGGTCGGGATGCGCCGCGGCCTTCTCGCGCCCCGCCGGCTTTTCGGCGCGGGCGTCGGCCACGCGGGTGGACAGCTTCACCTCTTCCAGCGACTTCACGATCGAGCGCGGCGTGATGCCGTGCTCGGCGTTGTGCCGCAGCTGGATGGTCCGGCGGCGGGTCATCTCGTCGAGCGCCCGCTGCATCGAGCCCGTCACCCGGTCGGCGTAGAGGATGGCGAGGCCGTTCACGTTGCGGGCCGCGCGTCCCACCGTCTGGATGAGCGAGCGGTCCGACCGGAGGAACCCCTCCTGGTCGGCGTCGAGGATCGCCACCAGCGATACCTCCGGCAGGTCGAGCCCCTCGCGCAGCAGGTTGACGCCGATCAGCACGTCGAAGTCGCCCTTTCGCAGGTCG
>CAMLHU010000073.1 GCA_946479825.1 uncultured Gemmatimonadota bacterium | reverse complement strand
CACGCCGAGCACGACAACCAGTCGTACGTGCCGGCCGGCGAGATCGAGCGCTGGGCCGCGACCAACGACCCGATCGACCGCTACGTCAAGGCGCTCCGGACCGAGTACGGCTTCGACGAGGCGACCCTGCTGGCCGTGGACGAGGCGGTGCGCGTCCAGGTGGACGCCGCCACCGACGAGGCCGAGCGCTCGCCGATGCCCGAGGCGCTCGACGCGCTCACCGGCGTGTACGCCGACCCGCCGGCAGCGCCGGTGCTCTGGTACCGCCAGGGGCTCGCGGCGGCGGTGGAGCGGAACGAGCGGGCAGAGGGGTGGGGGACCTACGATGGCTGAGGTGACCTACCTCGAGGCGATCCGCCAGGGGCTGATCGAGGAGATGGAGCGCGACCCGGCGGTCTTCTGCCTCGGCGAGGACATCGGGGCGTACGGCGGCGCGTTCAAGGTCACCGACGGGCTGCTCGAGCGGTTCGGCGAGCGCCGGGTGATCGACACCCCGATCAGCGAGGCCGCCATCGTCGGCGCCGCGGCCGGCGCCGCGCACATGGGGATGCGGCCGGTGTGCGAGATGCAGTTCATCGACTTCATCTCGTGCGCGTACGACATGCTGACCAACTACGTGGCCACGGCGCGCTACCGCGCCTTCCTCCCCTGTCCGATGGTGGTGCGCGGGCCGAGCGGGGGATACGTGCGCGGCGGGCCGTTCCACTCGCAGAACCCCGAGGCCGCCTTCGTCCATACGCCGGGGCTCAAGATCGTCTATCCGGCGACCGCGGCCGACGCCAAGGGGCTGATCAAGAGCGCCATCCGCGACGAGGACTGCGTGCTGTTCTTCGAGCACAAGTACCTCTACCGCCGGGTCAAGGAAGAGCTCCCCGCCGGCGACCACCTGGTGCCGATCGGCAAGGCCCGGGTGGCGCGCGAGGGGAAGCACCTCTCGATCATCACCTACGCCGCCACGGTCTGGAAGGCGCTCGAGGCGGCCGAACAGCTCGAGCGGGAGGATGGCGCGTCGGTCGAGGTGCTCGACCTTCGGAGCCTCTCCCCGCTCGACGACGAGGCGATCGAGGCCACGGTGCGGAAGACCAACCGGGTGCTCGTCGTCCACGAGGACACGGTGACCGGCGGGATCGCCGGGGAGATCACCGCGCGCATCAACGAGCGCTGCTTCGAATGGCTCGACGCCCCGGTCCGCCGGGTCGCGGCCCACGACGTGCCGCTCCCGTACGCGCCGGCGCTCGAGGATTTCGTGCTGCCGCAGACGAGCGACATCGTCCGCGCGGCGCGATGGGTGCTAGGTTACTAGAAGGGTCGTGGGCCATGGGTCATGCGTCGTGGAAATACCGCCCACGACCCACGACCCACGACTCGCGACCCACGACTCACGACTCACGACCAGAGACTGATCATGGCCCGCGTTGACGTTCCGATGCCCCAGATGGGCGAATCCATCGCCGAGGGGACGCTCTCCAAGTGGATCAAGAAGGTCGGCGATACCGTCAAGCGCGACGAGCCGATCTTCGAGATCTCGACCGACAAGGTGGACGCCGAGATCCCGGCGCCGACCGGCGGCGTGCTCGCCGAGATCCTGGTGCAGGAGGGCCAGACGGTCGCGGTGCAGACCATCGTCGCGCGGATCGAGACCGACGCCTCGGCGGCCGCGGCGGCTCCCGCCCCGGCGCCCAGCGCTCCTGCTCCCGCGCCGGCCCCGGCGCCGGCCAAGGCCGAGGCCCCGAAGCCTGCGCCCGCGCCCGCGCCCACCCCCACCCCGGCACCGGCGGCCCCAGCGGCGCCGGCCGCCAACGGCAGCGAGACCGCCGAGGAGCGGCTGCGCCGCCGGTCCACGCCGCTCGTCCGCAAGATGGCTGCGGAACACCAGGTGGACATCGGCGCGATCCCGGGCACCGGGCTCGCCGGCCGGGTCACCAAGGCCGACCTCGAGGGCTACCTCCAGGGCGGGGCGCCTGCCGCGCCCGCGGCTCCGGCCCCGGCAGCTGCACGCCCGGCGGCGAGCGCCCCGGCCCCCGCGATGGGCGGCGCCGTGACCCACAACGCCACCGAGCCGTGGGAGGGCGACCGGGTCGAGCCGTGGTCCAAGATCCGCAAGCTCACCGCCGATCACATGATCATGTCGCGGCGGGTCTCGGCCCACGTCAACACGATCTTCGAGATCGACTACTCCCGCGTGGCCCAGCTCCGGGCGAAGAAGAAGAAGGAATACGCCGACCGTGGCGTGAACCTCACCTTCCTCGCCTTCATCACCAAGGCGGTGGCCGACAACCTCCGGAAGCACCCGGTCGTCAATGCCGCGGTGAACGGCGACAGCACGATCTATCGCCGCGACATCAACGTCGGGATCGCCGTGGCCCTCGACTGGGGGCTCATCGTCCCGGTCATCCGCCACGCCGACGAGCTCTCGCTCCTCGGCGTCGCCCGGGCCATCAACGACCTCGGCGAGCGCGCCCGCACCAAGAAGCTCTCGCCCGACGAGGTCCAGAAGGGCACCTTCACCATCACCAACCCTGGCGTGTTCGGGTCCGTCATCGGCACCCCGATCATCAACCAGCCGCAGGTGGCCATCCTCTGCGTCGGCGCGATCGGCAAGGAGCCGGCGGTGGTGACCCTCCCCGACGGGACCGACACCATCGGCATCCGGACCCGCGGGATGCTCTCGCTCGCCTTCGACCACCGGATCGTGGACGGCTCGGACGCCGACCGGTTCATGGCCGACGTCAAGCGGACGCTGCAGGAGTTCCCCGACAGCGCGGTCTGAGATGCCGCGCTGCCTCGGCGTCTCGCGCGCGACGGTCCCCGCGGGCCGGGAGGCGGCCTACCTGGCCGCGGCCGGCGCGCTGGCCGCGGCGCGCGAGGCGCGAGGGCAGCATTTCTGGATCTTCCGCAGCCAGGACGATCCCCGCACCTTCCTCGAATTCCGGGAGAGCCGCGACCCGGCCTCCCATCCGGCCCGGGCCGCGCTGCCGCCCACGGAGGCGCGGCTCGAGGCCGAGCTCCGCGCCCTGGCCCCCGCCGAGGCGGCGCCGCTCTGGGACGAGGTGGCGCTCCCGGCGCCGCCCGCTGACCGCAAGGAGTGACCTGACGATGCCCCGCAAGTTCACGTCCGACGGCGTCGAGTGGACGGTCTGGCCGACCGGCCGCAACACCCAGTACGTCCGCGACGAATTCGGCCTGCTCTTCACCCGCGGCGCCGGCGCCGAGCGCGAGCGCCGGGTGGCGCGCTATTCGCCGGGCGGCGCCCGGATCCGCGAGCTCTCCCTGGGCGAGCTCACCGACCAGGACCTGCGCGGCCTCCTCGCCGTCTCGCAGCCCGCCTGGACGGCCCCCGAGACCGGATACCGGCGCTGACCGGCACGGTCGACCTCCATCTGCATTCCACCGCCTCGGACGGCGAACTCCCGCCGGCCGAGGTCGCGGCCCGGGCCCGCGCGGCCGGGCTCGCTGCCATCGCGCTCACCGACCA
Source organism: uncultured Gemmatimonadota bacterium (assembly GCA_946479825.1). The sequence goes on along the minus strand of CAMLHU010000073.1, from coordinate 5,530 downwards.
CGACACGCTCGCCGGCGTCGCCGAGGCCCGCGCCGCCGGCGCGGCGCTCGGTGTGCGCGTGATCGGCGGGTGCGAGTTCTCGGTCGCGGCGCCGTGGGGCGAGATGCACGTCCTCGGCTATTTCCTCCCCGACCACGACCCGGCGCTCGAGACCTTCCTCGCCGGATGTCGCGCCGATCGCGAGCGCCGCGTGACCGAGATGGTCTCGCGCCTCTTCGGCCTCGGCATCGCGATCACGGTGGACGACGTCCGCGCCGAGGCGCGGGGTGGCGCCCTCGGCCGGCCGCACGTGGCCCGCACGCTGGTCCGCCTCGGCCACGCCACCGGCGTGCAGGAGACCTTCGACCGCTGGCTCGGCCGCGGGCGCCCCGCGTTCGTCGAGAAGCGGCTGCCGTCGTTCGGCGCCGTGGCCGACCAGGTGCACCGGGCCGGTGGCGTGGTGTCGGCGGCCCACCTCAAGGACCGGGGGACCCGGGCCACGCTCGAGCGGCTCCGCCGTGAGGGGCTCGACGCCGTCGAGACCCGCCATCCGAGCCACCACGGCGACATCCGCGCCAACCTCACCGAACTCGCCGAGGCGCTCGGCCTGCTCCGGACCGGCGGCAGCGACTGGCACGGCGGCGAGGGCGACGCGACCCACGGGACCATCGGCTCGCAGGACGTGCCGCTCGCCTGGCTCGAGGTGCTCGAGGGCGAAGCGCTGCGGCGCCGGGGGGCGGCGTGAGCGCCAGCCCGCCGATGGAGGCGCCGCTTCCGCCCGGGGCGCGGGCCCCGGACTTCACCGCCGTGGCCTCGGACGGAGGCGCCGTCTCGCTCGCCGACGCCCTTCGCGCCTCCCGCGTCCTGCTCATCTTCTATCCCGGGAACGACACCCCCGGCTGAAACCGCCAACTCGCCGCCGTGCGCGACGACTTCGAGCGGTATCGGCGGGCCGGCGTCCGGCCCTTCGGCGTGAACCCGGCGGCGCCTGCGGCGCACCGCGACTACGCGGCGCGGCTCGGGCTGCCGTTCCTCCTGCTGAGCGACCCCGGGCTCGCCGTCGCGCGCGCGTACCACGCCGTCCGGCCGGGCGGAGAGCGGGTGGACCGGAGCGTCTACCTTATAGAGCGGGACGGCACCGTGCGCCTGGGGCTCCGCGGGTCGCCGGGCGCCGACCAGCTGCTCGAGGGACTGGAGGAGGGGAACGGATGACGCAGAAGTTCGACTTCACGGGCAAGGTGGCGCTGGTGACCGGCGTGGCCCGCGCCAACCAGATCGGGCATGCGGTGGCCGAGGCGTTCGGCGCGGCCGGCGCGCGGCTCGTCGTCGCCGACCGGAACGCGGTGGCGGTCGCCGAGCGGGCCCGGGAGTTCACCGCGCGCGGGATGGACGCCCGCGCTGCCGCCGGCGACCTCACCGAACCTGACGTGGCCGCGCTCACGGTGGAGACGGCGCTCAAGCACTACGGGCGGCTCGACGTCCTGGTGAACGTGGCCGGCGGACTCACCACCTACGGGCCGGTCGGCCAGACCGACCTCGCGGGGTTCGAGCGCGAGGTGAACATCAACCTCCGCACGGCCTTCCTGATGTGCCAGGCGGCGGTCGAGGCGCTCGCCAGGAGTGAGGGGTGCGTCGTCAACTTCGCCTCGATGGCGGCGCTCAAGCCGGTGGCGCCGATGGCCGCGTACGCCGCCGCCAAGAGCGCGGTGGCCGGCCTCACCACCTCGCTCGCCCTGGAGCTCCGCGACCGCAAGGTGCGGGTCAACGCCGTGGCCCCGGGGATGGTCCGCACCCCCGACAACGTGGCCGCGGTGGGGAGCGGCCCGGCGCGGTGGGTGGAGATGGCCCAGATCACCGACGGGGTGCTCTTCCTCGCGAGCCCGGCGGCGGGGGCCATCACCGGCCACATCCTGCCCATCACCAACGGAGACCTCTGACCGATGGAGCTCGCCGGGCGGGTGGCGCTCGTCACCGGGGCGGGGCGCCGGCTCGGGCTCGCCATCGCGCGCGGGCTCGTCGAGCGGGGGATGGACGTCGCGGTGCACCACCACAGCTCCGCCGACGGCGCGGCCGAACTGGTGGCGCTCGCCCGGCACCGGGGCCGGCGCGCCGAGGCCTTTGCCGCCGACCTCCGCGACGCGGCGGCGGCCCGCGAGCTCCCCGGTCGCGTGGTTGAACACTTTGGCCGGCTCGACGTCCTGGTCAATTCCGCCGCCGTGATGGTCCGCCAGCCGGTCGCCGACGTGACGCCCGAAAGCTGGGACGCCACGATGGACCTGAACCTCCGGGCGGCGTTCTTCTGCGCGCAGGGTGCGCTGCCGCACCTGCGGGCGGCAGGGGGGCGGATCGTGAACCTCGCCGACGTGGCCGGGTTCGAGCCGTGGCCCGACTACGTGGTCCACTGCGTGAGCAAGGCCGGGATGGTGATGCTCACCCGCGCGCTCGCCCGCGTCGCCGCACCGGAGGTGACGGTGAACGCGGTGGCTCCCGGGGCCGTCCTCCTTCCCGACGAATGGGGCGACGCGGCCCGCCAGCACTTCGCCGAGACCACGCCCCTCCGCCGGCTCGGCCGGCCTGAGGATGTCGTGCAGGCGGTGCTGTACCTGCTGGAGGGCGGCGACTACGTCACCGGCGAGGTGCTGGTGGTGGACGGTGGGCGCCTCCTCCGTTAGTCCCGCCCGCGGCGTCGACGCGCCGCGCCTGTTCCACGACGTCGTGGTCGTCGGCGGCGGGTGCTACGGTTCGTTCTACGCCGGCCAGCTCCTCGAGGCCCGCGCCCGCGGACGTGCCGAGTTCCATCGGCTGGTGGTGGTGGACCGCGACCCGCGCTGCCGCGTCGCCGTGGAATGCGCCGGGCGCCCGGGGGTCGAGCTGGTCACCGCCAGCTGGGACGGCTTCTTCGACGGCTACCTCGACACGGTGCCGGCGAGCGAGCTCGACGTCATCATCCCCTCGCCGCTCATGCCGCACCTGTTCTTCGACTGGCTGGTGCGGCGGGCGCGGAGCCGCTGGCCCGGGCGCGAGGTGCGCGGCCTGCCGCTCCCGGGGCGGGTGGGGACGCCCTACGAGCGCACCGGCCGCGACGCCAGCACCTACCTCTCCTTCGCCGACTGGATCTGCCCCACCCACTGCACCGAGCCGGCGCTCTGTCCGGCCATCCGGGCGCCGCGGACCTGGGAGATGGGCGAGGCGCTCGCCGACTATTGCGCGCGCGCCGGTCTCGCCGGCCCCGCGCTCTTCCCGGTGCGCCACCTCGTGCACGGCGTCGGCGGCTTCAGCGTCGGCACCGTGCTCGCGGCCGAACGCGCGCTGGTCGCGGCGGTCGAAGGGGGCGCCCCGGGCCTGGTCGTGGGCACCGTCTCGGCCTGTCACGGCGCCGCCGGGCTCCTCGCCGTCACGCCGGGAACCCCGGGGCGTTCCAGCAGGTGAGCATGAGGTCTTATTATTCAGCGAACGGCGGGTCGCGCCGCGGGCGGACATCGGGTCCGCGCGGGCGCGCCGCCGAGAACCGTGACCTGACGCCATGACGACCAACGCGACGTTCGATTTCGACACCATCATCGTGGGCGGCGGGCCCGCCGGGCTCTGCGCCGCGATGTACGCCGGCCGCGGCATGCTCAAGGCGGTGCTCCTGGAGCGCGGCCTCCCCGGGGGCGAGCTCCTCAACACCGAGGTGATCGAGGACTATCCCGGCTTCGAGCACATCCTCGGCCGCGACCTGGCGCAGAAGATGGCCGACCACGCCGGCAAGTTCGGCGCCGATATCCGCCAGGAGATGGTCGAGGGGGTCGAGCGGAAGGACGACGGCACCTTCGACGTGACGACGATGTCGGGGAACGTCTATCGCGCCCCCACGGTCATCCTCACCGCCGGCGGCACCCCCACCAAGCTGGGCGTCCCCGGCGAGGCCGAGTACGCGGGGCGCGGCGTCTCCTACTGCGCGGTGTGCGACGGCGCGTTCTTCAAGGGCGACACCATCGCGGTCGTCGGCGGCGGCGACGCGGCGGTCGAGGAGGCCGATTACCTCACCCGCTACGCCGCCAAGGTGTACCTCGTCCACCGGCGCGGCGAGCTCCGGGCCTCCCGGATCCTGCAGGACCGGCTCTTCGCCAACCCGAAGATCGAGGTCGTCTGGAACGCGCGCGTGCTCGAGATGGTCGGCGACGCGGGCGGGCTGCGTCACCTCCGGCTCGAGGACACCGTGTCCGGCGCCGAGTCGACGCTCGCGGTGACGGGGTGTTTCGTGTTCGTCGGGTTCAAGCCGAACTCGGGGCTCATCCGCGGCCACTTCGACCACGACGCCAGCGGCTACGTGATCACCGACGAGCGGATGATGACCTCGATCCCGGGGCTCTTCGCGGCCGGCGACCTCCGGGTCCAGCTCACCCGCCAGGTCACCACGGCCGTGGGCGACGCGACGACCGCGGCCATCGCGGTCGAGAAGTACCTGGCCGAGCTGCGGAGCCGGGCCGGTGTCTGAACCGGTCGTCCTCACCGTCCCGAACGGCCGCTACGTGGAGAACTGCTACGTGGTGGCGGATCCCGCGGCGGGCGAGGCGGTGCTGGTCGACCCCGGCGAGGAGCCCGGTCGCGCGCTGGCGGCGTTGCGGCACCACGGCTGGCGCCTCGGCGCGATCTGGCTCACCCACGGCCACGTGGACCACGTCCTCGGCGTCGGGGCGGTCGCCGCGCTGCACCCGGCGCCGATCTTCCTCCATCCCGACGACCGCTTCCTCTATGATGCCGCGCCGGACTTCGGTCCGGGCGGCGCGCCGGGCGCGATGCCCGCGCCCGATCGCGAGCTCGCCGACGGCGACGTCGTCGGCGTCGGCCGGTACCAGTTCCTGGTCCGCCACACCCCCGGCCACTCGCCGGGCAGCGTCTGCTTCGTGGGCGAAGGGATCGTCCTCGCCGGCGACGTGCTCTTCAGCGGCAGCGTCGGGCGGACCGACCTGCCGGGCGGCGATCACGCCACGCTCATCGACAGCATCCAGCGCGTCCTGCTGGCCCTGCCGGACAGCACCCAGGTCCTCCCGGGCCACGGGCGGCCGACCACGGTCGGCGTCGAGCGGATGACCAATCCGTTCCTCGGCGGGATCCGCCACCGTGCCTGAGCGCGCTGCGCCGCTCGCCGCGCCGCCGCCCGCCGGCGGCGCGGAGGCCGGCGCCCGGCCCGCGGCCGCGCCGCTCACCTGCAATCGCTGCGGTTTCCCGGTCGTCTCGCGCCCGTGGGGGTGCAAGAACCCGTGCGCCAACTGCGGCACGGTGTACCCCCTCGGGGACTGCTCCGACTGAGCCGGCGACGGCCGGCGAGCGCCCCTGCTCCGGCCGTGAACCGTCCCGGCCGTCCTTCGCGTCGGCGCTCCCCGCCGACGTCGTGGGCTCGGCGCCCGGGTCGCCGACCGCACCGCCGGTCTCCCCGGCGAGACGCCCGTACCTGACGCGGACAAGACTCTCTGCACGACGCCGATCACGGCTGTCGCCACAGAGGGTCAGAACCAGCTGATGGGCGGCTTCTGGGCGAACGTCTCGAAGATGTCGGACGGGACCA
>CAMLHU010000072.1 GCA_946479825.1 uncultured Gemmatimonadota bacterium | reverse complement strand
GATTATCTGGGAACGCTCACGCATACCAACATGCGGACCCTGGCCGACCTCATCCGGTTCAACGACGAACATCGTGATCGCGTGATGCCCTGGTTCGGGCAGGAGACCTTCCTCAAGGCCGAGACCCGGGGACCGCTCGCCGACAAGGCGTACCGGGCGGCGCGCGCGAAGTGCGTCCGGCTGTCGCAGACGGAGGGGATCGACGCGGCGCTCCGCGCCCACCACCTCGACGCCCTCGTGGCGCCGACCGGCAATCCGGCCTGGCCGACCGACCTGGTGAACGGCGACCACTTCACCGGCGGCAGCTCCACGCCGGCCGCGGTCGCGGGCTATCCCAGCATCACCGTGCCGATGGGCTTTGTGTCCGGCCTCCCGGTGGGCCTCAGCTTCATCGGGACCGCCTGGGCGGAGCCGACGATGGTCCGGCTGGGGTTCGCCTTCGAGCAGACCGTCCGGGCGCGCCGGGCGCCGACCTTCCTCCCCACGCTGCCCGACACCCCGTGACCGTCACGCTCACCGCCGGCTTCGGCGCGCTGGCGGCCGCGGCGGTCGTCCTGCAGCGTGACTCCACCGCCTGGCGGCTCGCCGCGATCGGCGCCGTCGCGTACGGGCTTGGCGCGGCGGCGGTCCTTCCCGAGGCGGCCATCGCCGGGGTGGTGCCCGGCACGTTCGGCGCGGTGAACGCCGGGCTCCTTACACTCGGCGCGGTCTCCGCGCTGCTGGCGGCGATCCTGGGGGTGGTGCGGGCGCCCGGGGTGGGGGCGCGGGTCGCGGCGCTGGTCGCCGCGGCGCTCGCGGTGGCGGCGCTCATTCCGGGCTATCCGTTCGTGGTGGTGAACGGCGCGCCGCGCGTCCTGCTCTTCGCGGGCGGGCTGGCGCTCGGCGTCGCAGCGTTCCTGTGGGCCCTCCGCGCCGCCCGTGTGGGCGAGGCGTTCCGGTGGCTCGACCGGCGCTGGCTGCTGCCCGCTCCCCGGCCGGCCACGGGCCGCTCGGCGCCCTGGTGGATCGCGCTGGTGGCGGTCTCGCTCCTGGCGGCGGCGCTCCCGCTCGCGCTCCTCGTGCTCGCGTGGTGCGTGGTCGTCGTGCTGGCGTTCCATCGGATCCGGGCCGCGCGCGGTGCGCCGGTCGGTCCCCCGGTCGGCGCGATCGTGCTCGCCCTCGCCCTCGCGTGGGCGCTGCGGTGGCTGGTGCCGATCGCCGGCCTCGGAGCGGGCGTCAGGTTCTCGGCGCTCTTCGACGCGCCGGTGAGCCCCGCCGCGGCCATCCTGCTCATCCCCGCGCTCCTGCTCGCCGGCTGGCTCGCCGCCGGCCTCTGGCCGTTCCACGGGCTGGGCCCCGGGCCGGTCGCCGCAGTCGCTGCGATCCCGATCGTCGTCGGCCTGGGCGCCGGCGTTTGCGCCGACGGGGTGACCCACGTCGCGCCGCTCCTCGGCGTCGCCGCCGTCCTCGCGGCCGCGCACGCCGCCGCGACCGGCGACCCCGCCAGGCTCCTCGGCGCGCTCGGGATGCTGGCGCTGGTGGGCGGCACCCCCGCCGCCGACCAGGCCGCGACCGCGCTCTTCGCCGCGGCGACGCTGGGCGCGCTCTGGCAGTGGGAGCTCCGGCCTGCGCGTTGGGGGGCGGTCGCGTGGAGCCTTGCCGGTGCCGTCGGCGGCGCAGCGGCGTTCGCCGCCGCGGCCGTCACGCTGCGGGTCGAGGCGGCGTCCACCGCGGCGGCCGCCCTCGCGGCGGTGGCACTGCTCCGCCCACGGTGGTAGAATGAGCGCGGAGCGGCGGCCGTCCGCCGTTCCGCCGTACCAGTCCCTGCCAGAACCACAACCCGGAGTCGTTCCGATGGCGTTCAGTCTGCCCCCGCTGCCGTTTGCCCCGGATGCCCTCGAGCCGCATATCGACACCCAGACGATGCAGATCCACCACGGCAAGCATCACGCGGCCTACGTCAACAACCTCAACGCCGCGCTCGACGGCCACGCCGACCTGCAGGGCAAGTCCATCGAGGACCTGCTCGCGGGGATCAACGCGGTGCCCGAGGCCATCCGGACCGCCGTGCGCAACAACGGCGGCGGTCATTACAACCACACGATGTTCTGGGAGATCATGACCCCGGGGGGCGCCAAGGCCCCGACCGGCGCGCTGGCCCAGGCCATCGACAAGACCTTCGGCGGGTTCGACAAGTTCAAGGAGCAGTTCCAGAAGGCCGGCGCAGGCCGGTTCGGCTCCGGGTGGGCGTGGCTCGTCCGGACCAAGGACGGCGCGCTCGCCATCGAAAGCACCGCCAACCAGGACTGTCCCCTGATGGACGGGAAGTTCCCGGTGATGGGGTGCGACGTCTGGGAGCACGCCTACTACCTCAAGTACCAGAACCGCCGGCCCGACTACCTCGCGGCGTGGTGGAACGTGGTGAACTGGGACGTCGTCGCGAAGCGCTTCGGCCGGTGAACGGTCAACGGTGAAGGGTGAACGGGGAGAGGTGAACCGAAGGGCGTGACCGGGGTAGGAGGTTGCGGGCTGCGCCCGTGACCTCGCGGCCAGTGCCCCGTTCACGCCTCGCCGTTCACCATTCACCGTCTACCGTTCACGCCATCCATGACCCAGTCCACCATCCCGACACTCGGCGCCCCGGCGCCGGACTTCACCCTTCCGTCCACCGCCGGTCGGGACGTCACGCTCTCCGCCCTGCGCGGCCGCAACGTCCTGCTGGCCTTCTTCCCGCTGGCGTTCACGAGCACCTGCACCGCGGAGCTCTGCGAGTTCAGCACCGACTACGCCCAGTTCGAGCGCGCCGACACCGTGGTGCTCCCGATCAGCGTCGACTCGGTCCCGACGCTCAAGGCCTTCAAGGCCCAGGAACGGATGACCGTGGACCTCCTCAGCGACTTCCGGCGCGACGTGAGCCGGGCGTATGGCGTGCTGCTGGAGGATAAGTTCTTCGCCAACCGGGCCTACATCCTCATCGATCGCGAGGGTCGAGTGCGCTGGACCCACGTCGAATCGCAGCTCGGCCACAAGCGCGCCACGGCCGACCTGGTCGCGGCGGTCGCCGCCGTGAGCTAGGGAAGCGGGGCCCGGGCCGCCCGGGCTCCATCCCCCCGCTCGCTCTCATGCCCTCACCCGCTTCGCGCCCGCTTCCGCCGCGCACCGACAAGTGGTACGTCGGATGCGGCGACGGCCTCATCTGGGCGCCGCCCTTCCCGGCGTGGCAGGACACGCCGGGCTTCTGGGACGAGGCCCACCTCCTCCAGTACCGGATCCAGCCGCTCTTCGCCGTGAGCTTTGTCGGTCCGGAGGGCCGGGCCCCGCGGTTGCGCGCGCGCGCGGTCCGCTGGACGCCCGACGCCTTCGCGCTCGCATACGCGTGGGACGGCCTCACGGCGACCGAGATCCGCTCGGCGCCGGGCGGTCGGATGCTCGCGTCGGAATGGACGGTGCGGAACCGCTCGCGCAGGGCCCGCCAGTTCGACGTCGTGGTCTGGGCCGCGGTGGACGGAGAAGGGGTCCCGCCCGACGGCGCCGCGCGCTCGGCCGACGGGCTCACGCTGGTGCGCGAGGTGACCGACCGCGCCGGCCGCTCGCGGACGCTCGCGCTCGACTACGTGCTCTCAGGCGTCCGAAGCCGAGCCGCGCTCCGAAGCGAACACAGCGGCGGGCGCCCGGACTTTGAGCTCACCCCGTTCCACGACCGCTGGGGCCCCAAGGGCCTGGCCCAGGACATCCGGCTCGAAGGGATCGACCGCAAGGGGCTGGTGTACGTCGCGCTCGCGCGGCGGTGCCGGCTGCGGCCGGGCGCATCGCTCACGTTCGCGGCGTCGGTCCGGATCACGCCGCTCGGCATTCCGGTCCCGCCCGCGCCGCGGCGCCGGAGCCCGACGCCGGCCCACCGGACGGCCGCACGGTCGTGGACGGAGTGGCTTGCCGGATTCCCGCAGTTCACCTGCGGCGAGCCGTACTTCCGGCACTACTGGGACTACCGCTGGTACGGGCTCCGGCTCAACGCCGTCCCGGGCCGGCTGGGCCAGTACCGCTCGCCGACGGTGTGCGAGGGGATCGGGTACTTCCACCAGCCGATCAGCTACTCGGCGATGTGTCACGCGCGCGAGCTCCGCTGGAACGGCGATCCCGCCCGCGCGCGCGGCGTGATCGAGACCTTCTTCGACCACCAGGCCGCCGACGGATCGCTGCCCGGGCGCATCCCGCTCGACCACCTGACCCGGCCGGACTTCTACCACGCCGACTGGGGCGGGGCGGTGGAGGACGTGGACGACGTCCATCCCGACCGCCGCTGGCTGGTCGGCCTCTATCCGCGGCTGGCGCGCTACGCCGCCTGGCTCACCGGCACCCGCGACGCCGAGGGGTCGGGGATGATCGACGTGGTGGATCAGTTCGAGACCGGCCAGGAGTACATGTCGCGCTACCAGGCCGTGGACCCGGACGCCGATCGCTACGGGTGGGAGAACCGGATCCGGCTCAAGGGTATCGACGTCACCGTCTATGCCTATCGGCTGTACCGGCTGCTCGCACGGCTTGCCCCCGACGCCACCGCGGCGGCGCTCTGGCAGGCGTTCGCGGAGCGCACCCGGGTCGCCGTCCGCGAGCGGATGTGGGACCAGGCCACGGGGATGTTCAGCGACGTGGACCCGCAGACCGGGGCACGCACCGGCGTCAAGGCGGCGGTCTGCTTCTACCCCTACCTGACCGACCTGGTCGATCGCTCGCACGTGGCCGGACTCGGCCGCCACCTGTTCCGCGCGGGGGAGTTCTGGACCCCGTGGCCCGTGCCCAGCTCGAGCGTGGACGATCCCCGCTTCGATCCGGACGCGGAGTGGCGGGGCAAGCGCCACGTCTGCCCGTGGAACGGCCGGGTCTGGCCGATGACCAACAGCCACGTGGTGGACGCGCTCGCGCGGGTGGTGCGGCTCTACCGGCCCGACTGGGCCCCGCGCCTGGTGCACCTGCTCCGCCGGTCCGTCGCAATGATGAGCGTCGACCAGGATCCGACCCGGCCCAACGCCTTCGAGCACTACCATCCGTACAACGGCCGCGGGAGCGCGTACCGCGGCATCGACGACTATCAGCACTCGTGGGTCAACGACCTGCTGGTGCGCCACGTCGCCGGCCTCCTGCCGCAGGGGACTGACGGCATCGTGGTCGATCCGCTCCCGATCGGCGAGCCGGTCGCGCTCACGGACGCGTCCGTCGCCGGGCACCGGGTGGACGTCCGGGTGACGGGCGCGCGGTTCGAGGTGCGGGTGGATGGCCGCCGCGCGGCGGCGAGCCGGATCGGCATCCCGGTGGAGGTGCGCTGGTGAGGCGGGTCGGGTTCGTCGGCCCGGGTGACGAGGGCGATGCGGCCTGGACCTGGCTCGGCGGCCTCCGCGACCTCGACGCGCACTGTTACGCCGCCGTGGCGGCGGTCCCGCTCGACACTACGGAGCTCCTGTGGCTCCACGGTGCGGTGGCCGGCGACGCCGCCCTCGTGCCCTGGCTCGAGGCCGGCGGGCGCCTGCTCTGCACCGGCCTGGCCGCGGGGATCCCTGCCGACCTCGGGCTCGAGCCGGTCGCGCCGGACGAGCGGCGCACCGGACGCTGGCGCCACGCCGACGACGAATTCTGGTTCGACGAGTTCCGGTCGTTCGCCGCCTTTCCGCACATCCGGGGGATCGCGGGGTTCGGTCCGCATCCGCTCTTCGACCGGCTGCACCAGGGGACGTACACCTGGGCGCCGAGCGAGGGCGAGGCGTTCGACTGGCTGACGTACGGCGCCGCGCGCCCGTCGGCGGGGCGAGTGGTCGGGGTCGAGCGCTCGTTCATCCACCTGAACGACCAGCGGGCCATCGCGTGGGAGCAGGCCGTCGGGCAGGGCGGCGTGCTCTGCATCGGTGCGTACGCGCACTTCAACGCCCCCGACCGGCTCCTGGCCCGCCAGCTCAGGGCGCTCGCAGGGAACGCCCTGCGCGGCGAGGCGATTCCGTCGCGCCGCCGCACCGCGCTCGCCGTGACCTGGCCACTTCCCGGCACGGCGGCGCGCCCCGACACGCTCCTCCCGCCGCCCGACCTGCCCCAGCTCGACTCGCCCTGGATCGAGACGCCCTCCGACCTCGCGATCGAGTCTCCCGCCACCGCCGACGATCCGTGGACCCTCGCGGGGCGGCGCATCCTTGCGGTCGGCGGCGAGCGCACGGGGCTTCGCGAGGTCTGGGCCCATCCCCACCGCCTCGCCCGGGACGTCGAGGTGAGCGTGGACGGCGCCGCGCCGGTCGCCGCCGCCGTGCGCGTCGCTCCCGACGATGTGACCCGGCGGTTCAGCGACGGCGGCACGGAGCGGGTGGTCGCGGCGCTGGAGCACCCCGTGGTCATCTGGGAGATCGCCGGCGCGCCGGGCGCCGAGATCGCCGCGGCGTGGACCACGGATCTCCGCCTGATGTGGCCCTATCCCGCCGGCGCGCTCGGCGACCTGCGCTTTGCCACGAGCGCTGACGGTGCCCGCGTCTGGATCGGCGCGGAAGGGTCGCCGGCGCAGATCGTGGTCGGTGCCTGGGGAGGCCGGCTTGCGGTCGAAGCGGGCCACGGGCCGTGGGTGCGGATCCGGGCGGCCGGTCGCGGGCGCCTGCGCCTTGCGTTCGTCGGCGCGACCGACGACGCCGACCTTGAACGCACGCTGCGGGTCCTGGGTCAGAAGGGCTTTCCCGGCATCCAGCGGCAGCGGGTGCAGCACTCGCACCAGCTCGCCGAGTACGGCGCTCAGCTGCTGAGCGGCGACGCCGTGCTCGACCAGGCGTTCGCGTGGTCCAAGGTCCGGATGGACTCGTTCCTCGCGGGGACTCCCGGCGTCGGACGTTCGCTCCTCGCCGGCTACGCGGCCTCGCGCCCGGGCTGGGGCGACGGGCGCCCGGGCTACGCCTGGTACTTCGGGCGCGACGCCTGCTGGACGGGATTCGGTCTGCTCGCCGCCGGGCTGCGCGAGCCGGTGCGCGACACGCTCAAGTTCCTCGCGAGCACGCAGGATGTCTCAGGCAAGGTGCTGCACGAGTACACCACGAGCGGCCTGGTCCATTACGACGCCGCCGACAGCACGCCGCTCTTTCTCCTGCTCGCGGGACGCTATGCGGCCTGGACCGGCGACCTCGCCTTCCTCGAGAAGTGGTGGGACCCGCTGCTCCGGGCCTTCCGGTTCTGCGGCGAGACCGACACCGACGACGACGGACTGATCGAGAACCACCGGGTCGGTCACGGCTGGATCGAGCACGGCCCGCTGGGCGGGGCCGCGGTGACGCTCTACAACACCGCCTGCTGGGTCGCCGCGCTCGAGGCCCTCGAGCCCGTCGCCGAGGCGCTCGGGCACACCAAGGTCGCCGCCGAAATGGCCGAGCGGGCCAGGCGCGCCCGCGACGCCGCGCGCAAGCGGATGCGGGTGGACGGCGAATGGGCGCTGGGCCTCCGCGCCGACGGCAGCGCCCAGCGCCATCGCACCGCGATGCTCGCCGTGCCGCTCCTGCTGGGTCTCGTGCCGCCCGCCGAGGCGGGCGAGTGGTACGCTGCCGTCGCGGGCGACCGGTTCACCGCGCCCTGGGGAGTGCGGATGGTCCCCACCGACGATCCGCTCTTCGACCCGGTGGGCTACCACCTCGGCGCCGTCTGGCCGCTCTATACGGGATGGGTGGGCCTCGCGGAGTGGCGCGGCGACCGGCCCGAGGCCGCCTTTGCCCACCTGCGCGCCAACGCCGGGTTGGTGCAGGAGCGGGCCAAGGGCGCGTTCGACGAGGTGTTGCACGGGGTGGAGCGGAAGGGTGCCGGCATCTGTCCCGACCAGGCGTGGTCCGCCGCGATGGTCGCGCTGCCGGCCGTGGAAGGGCTCTGGGGGGTGACGCCGCGGGCCCTCGACGGGGCGGTGCGGATCGCGCCGTGGCTGCCGCCGCAGCGCGACGAGATGGAACTCCGTCGCCTGCGGGTGGGCACGACGGTGCTCGACCTGCGCGTGCGGCGCCGCCCGGGGAAACTCGTGGTCCAGGTGCGCCGGACCCACGGCGAACGGATCCACGTCGAGCTCGCCCCGCGCGGGCTCAGCGCCGTCACCGGCATCGAGGTGGACGGTGAGCCGTTCCCCGGCGGCGCGCGCATCGCCTTCGAGGCCGACGGGGAACACGAGGTGGGGTTCTACGGTGAACGGTGAAGGGTGAACGGTGAATAGTGAACGGGGACGGACGTGCGAGATGTCCGTCGCCCCCGTTCACCGTTCACGGTTCACCGTTCACCGGTATCTCACCACCAGCGTCCGCAACTCCCCCATCTCCTCCATGGCGTACCGGACGCCCTCCCGGCCGAAGCCGCTGTCCTTGACCCCGCCGTAGGGAAAGTTGTCCACCCGGAAGGTCGGGTAGTCGTTGGCGATCACCCCGCCCACCTCGAGCCGCTCGAACGCCCGCCAGATCCGCCCGACGTCGCGGGTGAAGACGCCCGCCTGCAGGCCATAGCGGGACGCGTTGACCTGGTCGAGCGCCGCGTCGAATGCCTCGTAGCCCTCGACCACGAGCACGGGGCCGAAGACCTCCTCCGCCCAGACCCGCGCGTCATGGGGCACGCCGGTCAGGACGATCGGGCCGACGACGTTCTGCTTCCGCTCGGACCGGTGGAGCACCCGGGCCCCTCCGGCGACGGCCTCCTCCACCCACTGGAGCACGCGATCGGCGTTCCTGGCGTCGATCATCGGGCCGACCACCGTCGTCGGATCGGCGGGATCGCCGACCGGAAGCGCCCTGGTCGCAGCGAGCAGCGCCGCGGTGAACCGCTCGAGCACCGGCCGGTGCACCAGCACGCGCTGGACCTTGATGCACACCTGGCCGGCGTAGGCGAAGGCCCCGGCTGCGATCCGTGCGGCCACGGCGTCGAGGTCGTCGGCATCCTCGTGGACCACCGCCGCCGCGTTGCCGCCGAGCTCGAGGAGGACGCGCTTCTTCGGCACGAGCCCCTTGAGGTGCCAGCCGACGGCGGCGCTCCCGGTGAACGAGAGC
>CAMLHU010000071.1 GCA_946479825.1 uncultured Gemmatimonadota bacterium | reverse complement strand
GAGCCGCGCGAACGCGGCGTTGCATCGCGTGATGGTGAGCGTCTGGCGCGAGAGCAGGTACACCGGTTCGGGCAGCGCGGCCAGCACGGCGTCGAGCGCGAGTTCGGGCGCCGGCGCCGGCGGATCCGGTGTCGGGGGAGGTTCGGCCGGGGCGGCCGCAGGCCGGAACGGGACGAGGGACTCGAGCGGAAAGGCGCCGGTCTCCGGGGGGATGGTGGCGCTTGGGGTGGCGTCCTCGCTTCGGGTCTGGACCGCGGCCGACGCCAGCAGCAGGCCGAGGATGGCGCCGGTGTCGAGGAACAGGGCCAGGTCGAAAAGGGCGCTGCCGCGTTCGGCCGTGAGGAGGGGGCCGCGCGAGCTCAGCGTGGCGCCGACGGCGAGCACCGCGATCGCGACGGCGGACGTCGCCGTGATCCGGCGGCCGAAGCGCAGGGCGGTGTACGACAGGAAGAGCAGCGGCAGGGCGAGCAGGTAGGGGGCGAACGCCGCGGGCCCCCGGGTGCCGAAGACGGCGGTGCACAGCAGCGCGAAGGCCAGCGTGGCGACCAGCGTCTCGGTCTCCTGGCCCGGACGGAAGCGCAACCGCCCGAGGCGGGTCCAGAGGAGGGCGGGCGGGACCAGCAGGGTCACCGCGCTGGCGTCGCCGACCCACCAGGTGCGCCAGGCGGGTGCCGAGGCTGCCGGGAGCAGCTCGGCGATCCCGTACATCGCGGTCCCGATCGTGGCGCTCACGGTGGCGGCCACGCACCCCGCCCCCACCGTCCAGGCGAGCACGTCCCTCGGCGTCTTGATCCGCGGCCCGCGACCTTGCACGAGCCGGGCGAACCCGACGCCTGCGATCGCCGCCAGCGTCGCCCCGGTCGCGACGCCGACGCCCAGGGCCATCGCGGTGGCATCGCCGAGCACGTCTCCGTGGGTCAGGAACCAGGCGTTGGCGAACGCGCCGAGCCATACGCCGGGCCACACCTGCAGGCCGAGGAGGGCCACGGCGGCGACAGCGAGGCCGGCGGCCGGGGCGATCACGGAGACGACGTCGGGGGGTGTGGCCAGACTCGCGCCCAGGCGGGCGCAGGCCGCATAGGCGGCCGCGACGAGAAGGACCTCGACGAGGTAGCCGAACCCGCGGGGGCGCATCGGCCTCAAGCTATCGCCCCGGACGGGGACCGCCAACGGCGGGGCCTAGAAGCGCATCTCCACGCCGAGCCGGACGAGACGGGGCGGCCCGAAGGCGAAGAGGGGCCGGGTGTAGTCCTGCGCCGCCTCGAGGTAGAGCGGCATCAGTTCGGCGCTGCCGGAGATCAGCCCGTCGTGGTTGGTGTCGGCCCACGGGCGGTAGCGGGGCGACTCCCACGGGATGGCCTCGGGGTGCGCCGCGTACGCCGCGGCGGCGAGCTGGGCGACCGTGGCGGAGTCGGTGTAGGGCGAACCGGTCACCCGGTTCACGGCGACCACGTTGCGGGTGTTGAGGAGGTTGCGGGCGTCGAAGTAGACGCTCCCCTCACGCCCGAGGAGCCGGAACGAGCGGCGCACCAGCAGGTCGAGCGTGGACTGGCTGGGCAGGCGGTAGGAGTTGGGCGGGCCGATGAGCGTGTCGCCGGTCGGGGTGACCCTGGAGAAGGGGAGCCCCGACTGCCACCGGACGATCGCGGCCACGTCGAGCCCGGCCACGAGCCGCGACGCGGCCGACCCGCCGGTGGCGTCTGGTGTGTGGTATTCGACGATCCCGGTCAGGCTGTGGCGCCGGTCGTAGTCGAGCGGGAATTCGCTGCTCGGCGGGCGCACGGTGTCGTGGGTGGCGGGGTCGATGACCAGGGTCCGCAGGCGGAACGCGTCGGAGGCCGACGCCTCCGCCTGCTGAAGGGTGTAGGAGCCGCGCAGGCGGAGCCCGTGCACCAGTTCGCGCTCGGCGATCACCTCGAGGCCGCGGATCCTCCCGTGGTCGAGGTTGCCGAAGACCGTCGAGTCGGGGTTCACGCCGAACGGGACCGAGGCGACCAGGCCCTCAAGCTGCTTGACGTACACGTTGACCCGGAGCGAGACGGCGG
Source organism: uncultured Gemmatimonadota bacterium (assembly GCA_946479825.1). Next base: position 6,966 of record CAMLHU010000071.1, on the reverse strand, counting down.
CCGAGGGCCGGCTGCGCACGCTGAACTCGTACTGGGTGGCCTGCTCAAAGCCGAGGTTCGGGTTGCCGACGCGGAAGCGGCCGGTGCGGGTCGTGTCGTCGAAGGCGGCGTCGACCAGGTACTGATAGTCCGGCGCCTGGGCGAACCGCCCCCAGCTGGCCACCACCGTCGCGCCGTTGAGCACCGTGGACACGGCGAAGCGCGGACTGATCGTCCCGCGGCTGCCGCGCGACTGTCCGGGGAGGGAGGCGCGGGAGTCGAACACGTCGTAGCGGAGCCCGGCGGTCAGGGCGAGGTCGGTGACGCGCCCCTGCGCCTCGACGTAGGCCGCGCCCGCGAACGGCGAGAAGTCCGCCGCGGTGGCGGGCGGCACGGAGTCGCCGACGGGGAGGTAGCCCTGGACCCGCTGGAACGTCTGGACGTGCTGGAACGACGCCTCGCCGCCGAAATGCAGGTCAATGTCGCGGCCGGCGCCGGTGCTGAAGTCGGCCTGGGCGCGGACCTCGCGGTAGTGGTTCCAGGCGAGGTCGCCACGAGAGCCGCCGCCCAGGAAGAAGGCCGGGACGCCGTACGGCGTCTGCTCGCTCCAGCCGGGTACCGCGAGCCCCGGGATGGCGGCGTCGGCTGCGGCGGTGTCGCGGGCGCGGGCCAGGTCCTCACCGACCACGTGGAGGGTCCGGCCAGTGAACGCGCCGAAGGCGTAGTCGGTCGGCGCGGTCGGGGTGCCACGGATGAAGTCGCGGTCGAAATAGCCGAGGCGGAGGTCGAGGACCAGCGGGTTGACCGCCCGCCCGAAGGTGTGCTGCAACTGGGCCGTGAGCAGCGTGCCGGCCGTCCGCTGGGCCTGGGCGTCGTTGGCGTCGTACTTGAAGAGCGGGTCGAAGAGCCGGCGCTGCTCGATCGAGCGGAGGCCGAGCAGGCGGAGCGATTGTCCGGCGAAGGGGATGGTGAGCTTGAGCGCCGCGTCGTACTGCTCGCCGCTGTTGGCAGGGAGGACGGGGCTGCCGGAGCGGAGGTCGTGTGGGTCGGACGGGCGGGGCGCGTTGGCCGGATCGGCGTCGAGCCGGCCGGTGAGGTCGAGCACGCCGACCATCCGGATGCCGCCGGCCACCGGGCCGTCCGCGCTCAGGACCGCGCGGTCGAGCCCGAAGTCCCAGCCGTTGCCGAAGGGCCGGTCGGTCTCGTACGCGGATCGGCCCGCCCAGTGATCGCCGCCGTCGCGCGTGACCACGTTGACGAGTCCCGAGATCGCCTGGCCGTACCGGGCGGAGAATCCGTTGGTGACGAGCGACGCCTCGGTGAGGAGGTCGGGCGGGACCCGCACGCCGAAGCCGCCGGTCGACGCGTCGAGCTGATTCTTGAAGCCGACGCCGTCGAGGACGAAGGACTCCTCGCCGGCCCGGCCGCCCCGATAGCTCTGCCCCACCGTCCCGGCGGACAGGGCGATCGCCTCGTCGAGGGTGCTCACGGGGAGGTCGTGCAGGTCCTTCGCGGTGATGCGTTGGGTGGACGCGGGGGCGAGCGGGTCGAGGACCCGGTCGGGCTCGACCGCCACGAGCGCGGGGACCTCGAGCGCCGCCGGGGCGAGCGCCACGTCGAGGCGGACCACCTCGCCGGGCGCCACCAGCACGCTGTCGCGATCGGCCGGGCGGTAGCCGATGCGCACGATCCGGACGTGCCAGGAGCCGGCGCGGACCTCGCGCAGGCGGAACACGCCGCCCGTGTCGGTGAGCGCGCTCGGTCCGTTGTCGAGCCGCACCATCGCGCCGACCACCGGCCCGTGGGTGGCGGCGTCGCGCACCCGGCCGACGATCGTTCCGGTCCCTTGCGCCGCGAGCGACGAGGCGGCCAGCGCCAGGGCCAGTGTGGCCAGCGTCGCGGCCCTCACGGCAGGTCCACCCGGTAGAGGTCCGCGGGGCTTCCCGTCGTATCCTGAGCGGAGCCGACGAAGCTCCGGCAATCCCGGGCGAGCGCCGGCGAGCGCCAGAACGTCCCGGCGGGCGACACGGGGCCGGCGATGCCGTTCTCCACGAGGTACACGGTGCCCCCCTGGTCGGTCTGGCCGAGCCCCGAGGGGTACAGGCTGTCGATCAGGCGCCCGCCCACGACCGCCAGCAGACACGGCCCCGCGGCGGAGACATCCCGGGCGACGCCGGCGCCACCGAAGTCGTAGGTCACGAGCGGCGTCGTGTCCGGCAGCTGGATCCGGTAGATCCGGCTGTCGGCGTCGAGGGTGTAGTAGAGCTCGCCGGGTGCGGCGCCGACCGCGACGCTGGAGGCACCCGCGGTGCCGCCCACGACGGACGTGGTGGCTCCGCCGGCCGCGAGATGCACCAGGACCAGCTCGCGTCCCGCGAGCACGGTGTCGCGCGGCGGGTTCCCGGTCACGAACATGAACTGGCCGGCGAAGACCAGCGTGGAATCGTCGAGCCACGCCGGCGAGGCCGCGAGCGAATGGAGCCGGCCGCTGGCCGACGTGAACGGAAAGTGGCGAACGCCAGGGCCACCACGAGGTCGCCGCCGGTGGGGACGACGCCGTTCGCCGGGGTCGTGAGTCGCATCCACGCCAGGCGGTCGCCGCGCACCGCCGGCGACGTATAGGTGTCGAACGAGTCCGCCGAGGTGGCGGGAAGCGTCTGGCACGCCTCGGCCTGCCGGGCGCCGCCGCCGGCGGGCAGCAGGCCCAGGCAGATGTCGTGTCCGGCGCGATCGAAGGCCTGGAAGGCGTACCAGACGCTCCGGCCGTCGGTAGCCCACGCCGGCGTCAGGTCGGGCCCGGGATTCAAGGTGAGGCGGACGGGAGCCGCTGCCGAGAAGGGCCCCTGGGAGGTCGGGGCGTCTGGGGCACTCGGCGGCGTGTGGTCGCAGGCCCCGAGGAGCAGGGCACCCAGGGCCACGCCGGGCGTGACCACCGCGCGGCAAGCGTCGGGGAGGCGCATTGGGGGCAGGGATGGGGGTGGTCGAACGCGGGTCGCCTGCCCGCACGGATAAGATATTCGCTAAGGGGACGTCCGCGAGCCCGTGTCATAGACATCGGCGGACACGTTCCCAACCGCGTGTTGCGGCGCTAAGTTACCGGACCCCCTCAGCTTCCGATCTTCCCGTCCAAGGCAGCCCCTGGCGTGAACCTGATCGACCTGGTCTCGGTCGTCATCCGCGCGTCCGCATTCGCCGCCTCCCTGGTCCTGCTCCAGCGAGTCCGGGATCGGCGCGTCGCGTTGCTGTCGCTCGTGCTGGCGCTGATGACCGTCGGGCCGCTGCTCCGGGTGGCGGGTGGGGCGGGCGCGGGCGCCGGCCCCGGGGGAGCGCGTCCGGCGCTCGAGCTTCTCATCAGCCTGAGCGCGCTCGGCCTGGTGGTCTTCCTGGGCCGGGCGCTTGCGGACGCACGCCGCCACGCGGAACGGACCCGGATCGAAAAGGCGTACTTCGAGCACCTGTTCGAGAACGCCCCCGAGGCGATGGTCCTGGCGGACGGCCGCAGCGTGATCGAGCGGGTGAACGGCGAGTTCACCCGCCTCTTCGGCTACGCGGCGGAGGAGGTGGTCGGGCAGTCGCTCGACGAGATGCTCGCCCCGCACGCGCTGGCCGAGGCCCGGATGCTGACGTCGGAGTCGGCCGGGGGCCGGACGATCCGGTTCGAGACCCGGCGGCGGCGGCGGGACGGGGCGCTGGTCCACGTGTCGGTGATCGGCAGCCCCGTGGTCATCGACGGCCGGCAGATCGGCGTGTACGCCGTCTATCGCGACAACACGCAGCGGGTCCGGGCGGAAGAGGCCCTCAAGATCAGCGACCGGTATTTCCGGTCGCTGATGGCCAACACGCTCGACCTCATCATCGTGCTCGACGCGAGCGGCCACGTGCGCTATACCAGCGGCTCGATCGAGCAGGTGCTGGGCTACGAGTCCGAGGAGCTGCTCGGTCGCGACGCCTTCGGGCTGGTCCACACGGAGGAGCAGGCCCAGGTGCGCGCGCTCTTCGCCGGGCGGCTGGAGCACCCCGGGCCGGCGCCGCGGCTCGAGTTCCGGTGCCGGCACCACGACGGCACCTGGCGGATCTTCGAGGCCAGCGCCAACAACCTGCTGCACGACCCGGCCATCGACGGCGTGGTGGTCACGATGCGCGACATCACGCAGCGCAAGCGCTCAGAGGAGGCGCTGCGCGAGAGCGAGGAGCGCTACGCGCTGGCCGCCCGCGGGGCCAACGACGGCCTCTGGGACTGGGACCTGCGCGTCGGACGGGTGTACTTCTCGCCCCGATGGAAGGCGATGCTCGGATCGGCCGAGCACGAGGTGAGCACCGCGCCGGAGGAGTGGTTCGGGCGGGTCCACCCCGACGACCTCGAGCAGCTCAAGATGGACATCGACCTCCACCTGGCCGGGCACACGCCGCACCTCGAGACCGAGCACCGGATGCGGCACCGCGACGGGCTCTTCCGCTGGGTGCTCACCCGCGGGCTCGCGGTGCGCGACGTGTCGGGGCGGGCCTACCGGGTGGCCGGCTCGCAGACCGACATCACCGCCCGGAAGGCGGTCGAAGAGCAGCTGCTGCACGACGCCTTCCACGACCCGCTCACCGGCCTCCCTAATCGCGCCCTGTTCATGGACCGGCTGGGTCACGCCATCCGGCGCGGGCGCCGCACCGACACCCAGTCGGCGGTGCTGTTCCTCGACCTCGACCGCTTCAAGGTGGTGAACGACAGCCTGGGCCACATCCGGGGCGACCAGCTGCTGGTCGCGATCGCCCGGCGGCTCGAGGAGTGCGTGCGCCCCGGCGACACCGTGGCCCGGATCGGCGGCGACGAGTTCGTGGTCCTGCTCGACGAGGTACGGAGCCTGGACGAGGCCGAGCGTATCGCCGGGCGGATCCAGGAGTCGCTCGGCGTGCCGTTCCAGCTGGGCGGCCAGGAGGTGTACACGACGGCGAGCATCGGCATCGCCATCAGCACCACCGGCCACGAGCGGGCGGAGGACCTGCTCCGCGACGCCGACACCGCGATGTACGACGCGAAGTCGCAGGGGAAGGCCACCCATCGCGTGTTCCACCAGGGGATGCACAGCCACGTGATGACGCAGCTGCAGCTTGAGACCGACCTGCGGCGGGCGCTCGATCGTGGGGAATTGGCGCTGTTCTACCAGCCCATCGTGGCGATGGCCAACGGGCGGATCGCCGGGTTCGAGGCGCTGGTGCGCTGGCGACACCCGGAGCGCGGATTCCTGGGCCCGGAGGAGTTCATCCCGCTGGCCGAGGAGACCGGCCTCATTCACCGGATCGGGCACTGGGTCCTGGGCGAGGCGTGCCGGACGCTCCGCGCCTGGCTCGACCGTCACCCGGCCTACGGCCCGCTCTCGGTGAGCGTGAACCTCTCCGCCCGCCAGTTCCAGACGCCGGACCTGATCGCGGACGTGGCGGACGTGCTCGCCGCGATCCGGCTGCCGCCCGGGGCGCTCCGGCTGGAGATCACCGAGAGCACGATCATGGGGCAGGCGGAGTCGAGCGTGGCCGTGCTCCGCGGCCTCAAGCAGGCCGGCGTGCAGATCCAGGTGGACGACTTCGGGACCGGGTACTCCTCGCTGAGCTACCTGCAGCGCTTCCAGCTCGACGCGCTCAAGGTGGACCGCTCGTTCGTCGGCGCGCTCGGCAGCGCGGGGGAGAACACCGAGATCGTCCGCACGATCATCACGCTGGCGAAGAACCTCGGCATGGCCGTGATCGCCGAGGGGGTGGAGACGCCGCGCCAGCGGACGATCCTCCAGCAGCTTGGCTGCGACTACGTGCAGGGCTGGCTCTTTTCGCACCCGCTCGACGTGGGCGCGGCGGAGGCGCTGCTCGAGGGGGTGGCCGGCGCCCGCCACGCCGGTGCCTGACCGGCCGTAGTAGCTTTATGATGTAAAGTACTTGACAGACTGGTCCCGCCGCCGTAACATTGCCTCCGATGCCACGCTCCGCCGCCTCCTCGAGTCCTGCGCCGCTCGACGCCCGCGCCCTGGACGACCTCTCCTACATCCGCCGGACGATGGCGGGGGCGGCCGAGTTCACCGACGTCCCCGGTCGCGGGCTGGTCCTGATCGGGGTCACCGCCGTGCTCGCGGCGGCCGCGGCCGACCGGGCCGCCGGAAACGGCTGGCTGTGGGTCTGGCTGGCCGAGGCGCTGGTGGCAGGGACGATCGGCGTGCTCGCCACGCTGCGAAAGATCCGGGACCGGCACGGCGCCGTCCTGCCGCCCCCGGCCCGCAAGTTCCTCTTCAGTTTCGTTCCGGCGCTCGTTGCCGGCGCCATCCTGACGGCCGCGGCCGGCCCCGACCGCCGCCTGCTTCCCGGCCTCTGGCTCTCGCTCTACGGCGTCGGCGTGACCGCGGCGGGGGCCTTCTCGGTCCGCGCGGTCCCGGCGATGGGGCTTTCGTTCCTGGCGCTGGGCGCGCTCGCGCTGTGGCCGGCCACGCGGGCGTTCGGCGACCTGATCCTGGCCGCCGGCTTCGGCGGCCTGCACCTGGGGTTCGGATGGTGGATCGCGCGGAGGCACGGTGGCTAAGAGTTCGGCCGCTCGGCGCACGGATGACGGTCCCGACTCACCGAAGCGACGGCTCGGCACCGTGAGCGGCGACCCCGGGGCGCCGCTCGCCCTCGACCGGGTGATCCACGAACGCGCGCGGCTCGCGATCGTGAGCGCCCTCGCCGTGCACCCGAGCCTCACCTTCGCCGAGCTCAAGGCGATCCTGCAGACCACCGACGGCAACCTCAGCGTCCACGCGCGGAAGCTGGAAGAGGCCGGGTATGTCAGCTGCACCAAGTCGTTCGCCGGCCGGGTGCCGCGCACCGAGTACCGGCTGACTGCGGCAGGCCGGAAGGCGCTCGAGCGCTACCTGGCCCATATGGAAGCGGTGATCGAAGCGGCGAGGGGCGGGAGGGGTGGGGGGAAGAGGAGAAAAGTGGGAAGCGAGAAGACGAGTAGAGGAGAGGGGGTGATGG
>CAMLHU010000070.1 GCA_946479825.1 uncultured Gemmatimonadota bacterium | reverse complement strand
AGTGGCTGGCCCAGTACCTGGGCGTGTCCGCCCGGACCGTGCGCCACTGGGAGCAGGGCAAGTACCCCATCCCGGACGGGGTGCGTCTGGCGATCGAGCGTATCGAGGCCGAGACCGGACGGTTCGTGGGGGTCATCGTCGAAGAGCTGATGGACCTGCCCGACCCGGGGGTGATCACCTACCGCAACGACCAGGAGTACCACGCCGCGCACCCGGAGGTGCCGTTCCCCGCATCCTGGCACCGGGCCGTCATCGCCCGGGTCGCACAGGAGGTCCCTGGCCTGGCCATCACATACGCCGACGCGGCGAAGGGCACACCGGACCCGCGCTGACCTGAACACGGCGAAAGCCCCCCACCCCCGGGGTGTCCCGGGAGCGGGGGGCTTCGTCGTGTCCGCCGCACCGGCGGACGTCAGGGGGCCGGGGCGGCCGATGTGGTCGGGGCCGGTGCGGGGGCAGTGGTCTGGTGCTGCTCGGCGGCGAGCACGCCGGCGGCGACGTCGCGCACCACCGCGCCGACCGGGGTGGCCTCCACCCGGGTCACCGCGTCGTGCACCGCAGGGATCCGCTCGGCGAGCCGCAGCGCGGTGGCCGCGCCGGCGAGCTGGGAGACACGCACCCCGAGCGCCTTCAGTGCGGCCAGCACCGCGGCGACCAGGGCACCGACGAGCGCCGAGCGCCAGTCGGTGGGCGGCACGCCCAGGCTGGTGGCGGTGGCACCGGCAGCGGCCACACCGCCCAGGGCCTGGAAGAAAGTCCAGGCGACGCGGTCGAGCAGGTCGAGCAGGGCAGTCTTCACCAGGCCTCCTCGGTCAGGTGGTCGGGGTCTGGGACGGGGTCGACGGGGTCGGCGCCGGCGCGGCCTGCTGGCCAGCGACGTCGACGTGCACCTGGACGACGGACCCCCGCAGGGCGTCGGTCACCGCGGCCGGCAGGGCGGCGGTGAGCTTGTCAACGGCGGCCGACAGCGCGGTGATCTGCTGCTGCTGGGCAGCCAGGGTGGCCTGCAGCTGCTGCACGGTGTCCCGGGTGACCTTGGTCATCACCCAGTGGCGGTCGTCGGGGTGGTCGTTGGCCCACTTCTGCCAGTCGGTGTTCGCGTCGACCACCGGCGGGGCGCTGAACACCCAGTTCGCAACCCTGTGGGCGATCCGGTTGACGTCGTCGTCGGTGAGGGGCATGTCGGCCTCCGTGATGTCGGTGAGCACGTCGTCCATGTCCACCCAGCCGCTGATGCCGGGGACATGGCCGGTGCTCGTGTACTGGTGGACGTCCACGTGCCCCGCGTAGCGGGTGACGGGGTGCTCGCGGCCGTCGTTGGGCCCGTACTCCGCCTCCCAGATCACCAGCTGCACACCGGGCACGGTGATGGAGCCGGCGCCCAGCGCGGCCAGCACCGACCCGGAGCTGTAGAGCGCGAGCCGGGGCAGCTCCGGCAGCTGGCGGTGCAGTTCGCTGAGGAACGCCACGATCCAGGAGCGGCCCGCCGAGCCCGACAGCGGCAGCGAGGAGTCCTCGAAATCCAGGGCGGGGGCGATGTCGGTGGCGGCGAGCCGGCGCAGCTCGCCGGCGAACGCGCGGGCCTGCGCCACCGGGTCCCCGGCCAGCGCGTAGTGGTAGCCGCCCACCGCCAGGCCGACCCCGCGGGCACCGGCCACGTAGGAGTCCCCGGGCGGCGAGGCGGCCGCGGCGCCGTTGGTGAGCTTGACGTAAACGTCGCGGATGCCCGCGGCGGCCACCGCCCTCCAGTCGCTGACCTGGTTGTAGCGGGCGAACAGATCCACGCCGGGTGGCATGGCGGTCCTCCTCAGTGGTGGACGGTCAGGACCTGGATCAACCAGCCGATCAGGCCTGTGGTCACCGACCCGGCCAGGGAGGCGGCGATCACCTGGCGACCGGTCATCTGGTGCTGCTGCTCGGCGACGCCGGTCGCCTTCAGCTCGGAGACGTCCTGCTCCAGGCGCTCGATCCGCACGCCCTGCTCAGCGATCCGCGTGGCCATGCCACCCAACTGGGCCTCGATCTTCTCCAGCTGCTTCTCCAGCCTGCCCAGCAGCCGCGCGACGCCGAACTGGTCCTGGTCAGTCGTGTCCGGGGTCACGGGCCGACCCTCCAAACCGAAAGGGTGCACGCGCCCCGGCCGACCAGCGTGCTCAGGTTGCCGCCGGAGTTCTGCCACAGGTTGAGGTAGATGGTGCTGCCCGCCGACAGGCCCGGGAGCAACACGGCGGCGCGCATCATGTTGCCGTCACCCCAGTTCGCTCCGGCCTGGTTGTCCATCGCCACCGCGTTGGTGGTGGAGTCGGTGCCGTTGAGCAGGATCTGCATATAGCGGCTGCCGGTGGTGTTTGTCGCCAATGAGCCCTGAGCGAGCACCACATACGAACCGGCCGTTTTGATGGACACCGTGGTCGGCTGGCTGGCCACCCACATGGTGTCGTTGTTGGGTCCGACCACGGTGTCCCAGGAGACGAGGGTGTCCGTCCCCGTGGGAATGGTCTGGGCGGCCGCACGCTGCAGCTTGATCATCGGGACGTAGGAGCGCGGCAGGGTCGCCCCGAGCATGTAGGTGGCCAGGTTGTTGATGCCCGTGGACAGCGCGTTGAGGTCTCCCTGATGGACGATCTGTCCATCAGTGAAAATCGGCATCGTCATCTCAGGCCGTCCAGTAGTTCGCGGTCACGTAGTCCGGCGGGTAGGCGCGGAAGGCGTTGTAGAACACGTAGTCGCCCACGTGCACCGTGCAGGTCCCGCCCGTGCCGTGGGGGTTGCCGAACGTCGCCGTGCCATCCGCGTTGATGACGAACTCAATTCCACCTGGACCTACGGGGGCGCCGGTTGCCCGCACTGCGTCGAGAATTTCCTGCTCGTTGGAGCCGTCCCATTGAATGGCGGCCTCAGCGGGCGGCTTGAGCCGGAAATACTGGATCATCTCACTCCTAGTAGACAGGGGTAGTCGTGGAGCCCAGTACTCCGTAGGTGGAGTCCCCGAGGACCCACGCGGAGGGCACGAACACGGGGCTCAACTGCAGGTTCACGGTCCACTCGCCGTCACTGCGGATGGTGTGGTTGATCTGCTCCACGTAGTAGTCGGCGGACACTGTGGTACCGGTGGAGGTGCGCCGCTTCACGGTGATCCGCTGGCTGATCTCCAAGCTGAGGACAGCCGACCACAGCGCGGGGTTCGCCGCCGGGTTGAGAACCAGTTTCCTGATCCTCATTTTCGGGGTGCCGTAGCGCGCCAGATAAAAGATGCCGGCCTGCTGCAGCTCGAAATCGGAGGTGCACTGGATCTGCTTCGACAGCACCCGCTGGCCGTACTGCTGCTGGGCAGTGCTGTTGACCATCGGAGCGAAGTTCGAGTTCCCCGGCCTGGTCAGATTGACCTGCGAGTAGACGTAGGTCGGGTCGAAGTCGTACTCGATGGTCTCGTAGGGGAGTTCCCCGGCGGCGGTGTTCTCACCGAACGTCCACAGCGCAGTCTGGTTCGTGTACCGGCTGACCCGGTCCTCGAACACGATCGTGCCGGCTGCGTTCGCGTACACCAACCCCGACTCAGAGCCGGCGATCTCCTGCAGCACCTCCAGGACAGCCCGGCCGTTGTAGTCGTAGTCAGGCGCCATCTTCAGCGCGCCCGGCGCGGCCGTGTAGCCGGTCGAGCTCCAATACTGGCCCAACAAACGCGCCGCCCGAGCCCCGGACACCTCGCCCACGTAGCCGGCTCCCCGGCGGTAGTGGGCCAGCACCTGGGCGTCGGTCAGCGCGCGGGGGTAGACGGCCATGTGCGCGACGGAGATCTTGGTGACCGGGTCGTTCCAGTACGTCTCGGACTGTAGGTAGAAGTTGTTCAGGCCCACCGCAGTCGAGGGGTTCGGGCTGATGAGCGCCACGCCGCCGATCTGGTCGTCCGTGACCGCGTTCAACCCGTTTCCGCCAACGAGCCGGATCGCCAGGTAGTGCCACTGGTCGTCCGGGTAGCCGGTGAAGCCACCGCTAGACACCACCGGGTCCGGTCCGACCGTGGTCCCGTTGGGGTCGGCGTAGAACCAACAGAGGATCCCGCCCGCCGCGGTGACCCAGCCGATCTGGTACTGAGGGCCACCCGGCTCGATGGCGATGTTCTCCGTTGGCGGGACGCTCGCCGCGCCCAGGTTCGGGCTGCCAGCGGAGACCTTCAGCCAGACCTCGATGGTGCAGTCCTGCGGGTTCAGCGAGACGGTGGTGCCCCTGGTGCACAGGTAGGTGATCCGGGTGTTGTCCCCAGCCCCTGGGGGGCTGCTGTTCTGCTGGATCACTGCCACGGCCGGGGAGCCGTCCAGGAAAGTGTCCCCCTGGAAGCTGACGCTTCCGCCGTTGCCCACCAGCGTGTATCCCGTGGCGCTCCCGTTGCCTGACGGGTAGATCACGGCCTGGGGCAGCGAGGCGTCGTTGTAGGGGATCCACACCGACGGGTTGTCGGCGAGGATCGTGGCCGCGTAGGACTGGCTGATCACCGTCCGGGTCAGCACCGACAAGGCGTCCACGGCCTCCAAGGGCCTGATTCCCCGCATACCGACGTCCACCCAGGTCTGGGGGTAGCGCTCGATGTAGCCGGTGTACAGCGGATACCACCGAGGGCCCGACGCGGTGAACGCCGAGGCGGAGGTGCCGACCTCCAGTTGCAGCGCGTCCACGTAGATGGAGGCGGGGTAGCTCGCGGCCGAGGGACACGACCACGAAACGGTGGTCACCGCGTCCGTGGCATCAAACGTGATCGACAAACGCTGCCAGGCGTCGGACACGTTGGTGCTCGCCGCCGTCCCGGCGGCCGACATGCGCACCACGGTCCCCGAGCTCAGGCCATAACAGTAGGCGCTGACGGTGTACGTCAGTCCTGGCACCGTCGCCAGGGGCAGGCTGAAGCTGTCGTTCGCGGACTGCATGACGCTGCCCAGGCTGTAGGCGCCGTCCCACGCGCGCGACAGCGTCGGACGCATCTGGGAGCCGGCAGTCTGCGACCACCCCGGGATGAGGCCGACGGGGCAGATGTTCGCGATGTAGAACGTCACCGGGTAGGCACCAGCCGAGACGTGGAAGTCGAGCCGGTGACCGTCCACGGCCGTCACCGTCAGGCTCCGCGACTGGTAGACGCCGGTCGTGGTCGTGGACACCTGCGAGCTGCCGTACACCGCGGTCACCGTCGACCCCGCGGGGGCGTAGATGTCCATCGTGACCGAGTAGGTCTGGCCCGGCACCCACCGCGGTAGGTACCCGTAGTACCCGCCGGAGGCGTTCACGGTGATCGCCGTGACCGGATACGTACCGTCCGCCGGCATGGTCGCCGGGGCCGCGGTGGCGTTGTTGGCGTAGGTGAGCAGGTACCACGCCTCGAAGCTGGGGTCGTAGCCGTAGCTCACCTGGGCGCCCTTGTAGGTAAGGACGGGCTGCCCGGGGATGGGGTTGTTGCTGTTGAGCAAGTTCCCGGCGAGGCTTTTGGTGGCGGCGTTCCACCAGGCCCCGACCTGCATGCACCGGTAGGGCAGCAGGGAGTTACCGCCGGAGTTCCACGGGCTGGTCGTGTTGGCCGGGTTCAGCAACTCGCCCGGATCGTGAATCGACAGCGACGCCGTGCCGGCCTCGACCGTGCCCAGCTCGTACTGCCGCCCACGGCTGATGGAGATCTCGGTGACTGCCGCCCCTCGGGACGACAGGCTCACCCGGGAGGCACCGGGGGTATTCGGCGGGCCTGCCGTGAAATCCGCGATCGCCGACAACACCGGGCGGCTGGGGTTGGGCAGGGCCACGACGCCTCCCTCTCAGACGAGGCCCACGGACAAGCCGTTGGACGCGTTGCGGAGGTTGTGCTGCAGGAACAAGTCCTGGATGACGCGACGCAGGTCGCTCTGGTGGACCAGCGACCCCTGCACCTGCACGGTCACGTTCACCACCTGAACTGCAGGCCCACCAGCGCCGGCGGTGGCCACGGGACCGGCCAGGCCCCCGGTGACCGTGAGCGTCCCCCCGGTGCCCAGCGCCCCGATCGAGCCGGTGAAGTCGTCGAGGTAGTCCTGGACCTGGGCCCCGCCCTCCTGCAGGCCGGACAGCAGGCCGGACATGATCGCGTGGCCATGGGGGGTGAGCAGGGTCCGGTCGTAGTCGATCGGCCCCTTGTGGGCGGCGATCCAGTCGCCAATGCCCCCGACGAAGCTCATCACATCCTGGAACTTGGCCTTCAGACCGTCCAGGAAGCCCTTGATGATCGACACGCCAGCGTCCCACAGGACGTGGCCCAAGTTGCCGAGGGCGTCGCTGATGCGACCCGGGATGCCCCGCACCCAGTCGACCAGCTCGTTCCACTTACGGACCGCGGCATCCTTGGTCTGCTGGAACCAGTCCGCGACCTTGCCGGGGATCTCGCCGATCTCGTGGATCTTGGTCTTGACGTCCTCGATCCGGGCGTGGATCCAGTCCTTGATCGCCTGCCAGACCTTCTGAGTGACTTCCTTGACCTTGTCCCAGTGGGTGATCAGCTCGTAGATCGCCACCCCGAGCAGCGCGAACGCCGCGACCACCCAGGTGATCGGGTTGGCCAGCAGGGCGGCGGTGAACGCCCAGACGGCCGAGACCAGCGCCCAGACCCCCATCGTGACCAGCGGCAGAGCCGCGCCGGCGAGCGCGGCCAGGGCGGCGTGGTGGTCGCCGATCCAGTGCACCGAGCCCAGGAACCAGTCGGCGAGTTTGGACAGGACCGGGAGCAGAACCTGGCCCACGTCGATCGCCCACGTCTGGAACTGGGCGCCCAGGTCCTTCATCTTCTGCCGGAATGTGCTCTGGGTGTTGGCCCAGTCCTCCTCCTGCTGCCTGGCCCGGGTGGCCACCGTGCCCATCGCGTCGTACTTGCTCTTCAGCTTGTCCAGCTCGTCGACCAGCTCCATCACCGTCGAGGCCGACCGGGCCCCGCCGAAGGCCTTCGACAGCAGGGCGCCGGCGTCCTTGCCGTGCTTGGCCGCCTCGTCAACGTGGGTCTTCAGGTCCTCGACGGCGACCAGCAGGCCGTCGGGCTTCTTCAGGTCCGCCGACAGCTCGCCGGCCTTGATGCCCAGCTCGGCCAGGGCTTTCTGCGCCGGCCCCGACTGGTTCTGCAGCAGCTGCACCGCAGTCTTCAGGTGGTTGGCGGCCACCTCGGCGGGCATCGAGTTGTCAGTGAGCACCGCCAGCGCCGACCCGAAGTCGCGCATGCCCAGGCCCGCGGTTTTGAACGTTGGCAGCACGCCGGTGCCGATCGCGTTGGCCAAGTCCTGCATGCGCATGTCGCCGGTGCCGACGATGGTGTTCAGGTAGGCCACCCCGTCGGCGGCGTCCTTGACGTCCCTCATCGCCGCCGACATCACGCCGGACATGGCGTAGGTGACCGAGTCGAAATCGGCCATGCCCATCGCCGCCTCTCTCGCGGAAGCGGTGAGCACGTCCAAGGCGTCCTTGCCGCGCAGGCCCGTCGACTCGACGTGGTAGAGGCCCTCGGCGAGCTTCTCCGGGCCGATACCCACGGTGGGGGCCAGGTCCAGGACCGCCTTCGACATCGCGTCGACTTCCTGCTGGCCGGCGTGGGCCTGGGTGGCGATCAACTCCATCGTGGCCTGGAAGTTGCTGGCCATCTTCACGCTCTCGGCGCCCACGGCCACCGCGCCGGCGGCCAGGCCCAGCAACGCGGTCTTCCCCAGGGCGCCCATCCGCCCGGCGGTGCTCTGGGCGCCCTCCATCTCGGTCTTAGCTTCGGCCATCTTGGCCTTGAACTCGCTGATGTTGGCGGTGAGCACCGCGACCACCGGGGGCAGGAACGACTCCGCCACCTCACCTCACCCCCTCGCCCAGGCCTGGCGGAACGCGGTTTCGATGCGGCCCCGGGCCGCACGCAGACCGGGGGCGACGTACGGGCGGGCCGGCAGGCGCGCACCACGCCCGGCGACACCACCCAGCTCCTGGATCCGGCCGTAGATCGCGGTGGGACCCACGCTGGCCTCCCACCGCATCGCGCCCCCCGCGGTGGGCCCCTGCACGCGGATCGAGCGGCGCAGGTTGCCGGTCACCAGCGACGGGGGCTCCCCGGGCGCCGACGGGGTCGGCGTGCCCCGGCGGTGCGAGGACGTCGTCAACTGCCTCTTGATCTCGTCCTCGACGGCGTGGGCCGCAGTGGCCACCGCCTGCCGGGTGGCCGCCACGGTCGCCGTCACCTGGTGCTCGACCGCCGCCACGAACCGCTCGACGCCCTGCAGGGAGATCTCCACGGCGCCTCACCCCTCCGTCCGGCGGGCTTGCTCCGCCCGGACCTCCTCGGCGACCGTGGCGACCACCCGCACCCGGTCGAGAAGCCACGCGGGCAGCTCGTCGACCTGGTCGGGGGTGAGGTGGTAGCGGTCCAGCCACCACCAGTAGTCCGCCGCCTCCGCCAGCCACTGGGGCTCCCCCGGCAGTGGGGGCGGTACGTCCCAGCCCGTGAGCTGCGCCCTCAGCCGCTCACGGGCCCGGTAGGGGACGTCGGGTCGGCGTGGTCATCCGGTGTGGCTGGGCGGGGAAACAGCAGCTCCTGGGCGGGGCGCACCGCGTCCATCACCGCGTCGTAGTCGGGGATGGTCAGCTCGTCGAGCTGGGCCGGGTCGGCGCTGGGGAGCGGGGCGCCGGGCAGATAGGGGATCTCCCAGGCGGCGATGAGCATGCAGGCCAGGCCGTCGGCCACGTCGAGCGCGAAGCCCAGCGGCTTCGCCTCGTCTGGCGGCTGCATGTTGCGGATGATGGCCTTCTTGTCGCGGGCCTTCAGCTCGCGCGGGTCGCGTAGCTCGATCCAACCGCCCGACGGCAGGTTGATGCGGGTCACGGTGTCCTCACAGGTAGGTGCCGGAGGCGACGGCGTTGGTCAAAGTGATCTTGATCGGCGAGTAGCCGCCGGAGGCGCCGGCGTTGCTGGTGTTCGCGATCGCCTCGAAGTCGACGTCGTAGGCGATCGCGGCCTTCCCAGAGTCGATCTTCGCGGTCTTGT
>CAMLHU010000069.1 GCA_946479825.1 uncultured Gemmatimonadota bacterium | reverse complement strand
GTGTCGCGGCACCGGTCGCAGCCCGCGCAGGCGGCCAGCCGCTCGCCAAAATAGGCCACCAGGGCTGCGCGCCGGCACCCGCGTCCCCGGGCATACCGATCCATCGCGGCGATGCGTTCAAGCGCGCGGCGGTGGCGCTCGCGGACGTCGCGCCAGTCCGGCGCGCCGCGCTCAGGACGGAGCTCGCGGCGGAGCCGCTCCGCCGAGGCGACGACGTTGGCGGCCGTGCCGGGAGGGGGACCCTCGCGCCAGATCCGCTCGACCAGCGCCGGCGTCGGGAAGGTGACGTCGAGCTGGAGCCGGTGGAGATCGGCATCGCGCTCGCCCACGAGGAGCACGCAGCGCGACGGTTCGCCGTCGCGGCCGGCGCGCCCCGCCTCCTGGTAGTAGCTCTCGAGCGTCGGCGGCATCGTCCAATGCACCACCAGCCGGACGTCGGGCTTGTCGATCCCCATCCCGAAGGCGCTCGTGGCCACGACCACCTGGAGTTCGTCGCCAAGGAAGCGCTCGAGCGTGGCCGTACGCTCCGGGCGCGAGAGGCCGGCGTGGTACGGCGCGGCACGGAAGCCGGCGCGCGCCAGGGCGCGGCTCAGCCCTTCGGTCGCGTTCCGGGTGGGGGCGTAGACCAGCGCGAGGCGGTCCTCCCGGCGCAGGAGTTCGACCAGCGTATCCCACCGGTGCCGGCGGTCGCGCACCGCAACGGTGCCGAACCAGAGGTTGGGCCGGTCGAACGAGCCAAGGTGGAGGTCAAAGCGACGGGACGGACCCCAGGCGCCGAGCTTGAGCGCGCGGGCGATGTCGTCGCGCACGGCCGGGGTGGCGCTGCCCGTGAGCGCCACGACCGGGGGCCGCCCGAGCCGCCACCTGAGCCTGGCCAGGCGGCGGAAGCTGGGGCGGAAGTCGTGCCCCCACTCGGCGATGCAATGCGCCTCGTCCACCGCAAGGAGCGCCGGGCGGATGTTCCGGCGTTCGAGGTCGCGGGCCAGGCGCTCCAGCCGTTCGGGAGAAGTGTAGAGGAGCCTGAGTCGGCCGTCGGCGACGTCGTCGAGGATCGCGTCCTGGCGGACCGGGTCGAGCGCACTGTTGAGCGCGGCGGCGGGAATGCCCCGCCGTTCCAGCGCCGCGACCTGGTCCTGCATCAGGGCGATGAGCGGAGAGATGACCAGCGTGAGCCCCGGCCGGACGAGCGCCGGGACCTGGAAGCAGAGCGACTTGCCGCCGCCGGTCGGGAGGATCGCGAGTGTATCGCGCCCAGCGAGGACCGAGGCGACGACCCGGCGCTGGGCGGGCCGGAAGTCGGGATAGCCGAAGTGGCGGCGGAGGGCCTCGCGAGCGGCGTCGAGGGTCGGCGCTGGGACGGCGGCAATGAAGGACGTGGTCATAGGGGTCACGATACTGCCTGCCCCCCGTCCCCCCGTCACCCGAATGGCGCAGGGATGGGCCGAATGCCGCCGACTACTTCGCCCCGCGCCTCGCGACGATCCTCAGCACCAGCGCCACCGCCAGGCAGCCGATGGCCACCCAGATGATCCGGCGGTCGTCGCGGGCGATGCCCAGGACGCCGAGCGCCACGCCGAGCCCGGTGAGGGCGAATCGGGCGCGGAGGATGAGGGACACGGAGACCAGCTACTTCCTGAGGAAGGCCGCGATGGCCTGCCGGAAGTCGGGAGTTGTGCGGGAGAGGGCGTTGACCCGGGCACCGAGCGCGATCCCTTCGGCGAAGCTCAGGCCGTCCTGCTCGTAGAAGAGCCGCTTGGTGAGTGCAAACGCCGTTGCGCTCTGGGTCGCGAGCGCCGCAGACACCTCGGCGACCGCCCCCTCGAACCGTTCGTCGGCGACGACGCGGCTCACGAGCCCGAGTTCGAGGGCCTCCCGGGCCGGCACCGCCCGCCCCGACGCCACCAGCTCGAACGCCCGCCTTTCGCCGACGAGGCGCCGGAGGATGGCCATCACCATCGCCGGGACGAAGCCGCGCCGGATCTCGGGATAGCCGAATTCGGCGCTCTCCGCAGCCAGAACGATGTCGCAGGCGGTGGCGAGCCCCGCACCACCCGCGAGCGCCCGGCCGTGCACGGCCGCGACGACCGGCTTGGGGAGCGCGCGCATCCGCTCGAACACGGCGCCCAGCCGGCGCGCGTTCGCTTCGTTGGCGTCGGCGGGCAGGTCGGCCGAGGCCAGGAGTTCCTCGAGGTCGGCACCGGCGCAGAAGTCCTTCCCCGCCCCACGGACCACCACGACCCGCACCTCGGCGTCGAGGTCGGCGCGTTCGAGCGCCGCGTGCAGCGCCTCAACCAGCGCGGACGAGAGCGCGTTGCGCTTGTCCGGCCGGTCGAGGGTCAGGGTCAGCACGCCGCCGGCCAGGGACTGCCGCAGCACGTCCGTCATCCGTCGCCCCGGGCGGCGGCCGGGAGCGCGCGGGCCACCTCGGCCGGCACGGGGATGGTCATCCGGAGGAGCGCGGTGGAATAGACCTTTCCCTGCGCGTCGGTCTTGAGCGAGAGGGTGCCGCCGCCGTCGAGCGCGCCGTGGAGCAGGAAGTTGAGCGCCCGCAGGTTAGGCAGTTCGTAGCGCTCCACCCCCGAGACCATCCCGCGGAAATGCCGGGCCACCCGCGCCACGGTGACCTCCTTGCGGAGCAGTTCGTACCACGCCGGCTTGAGGGCGATCAACCCGACGTTGGCCGTGTCGCCCTTGTCGCCGGAGCGGGCGTGCGCCAGCCAGCGGAGCTGGACGGTAGCCCGGGCGGACCGGCGCACCGGCGCGCGGACTTTCCGCGGCGACCGCCTGCCTCTGGATTGCGCCTGCTTGCTCTTGGCCACGCTACCCTCCCAACAGTTCAGTCATCAGTCCCCCCGTGCGCCCGTCCGCCCGTGCGCCTGTCCGCCCGCCCTTACGCCTCGAGCATCTCCACCCGGACGTGCGGCTCGATCTCGCGCCGGTCCACCAGCGCGGGCCAGTAGGCCACGATCTCCTGCACCTCCGGGCGTCCGCCGGCGAACCCGGTGACGCTCGGCGGCCCGGTGAGCACCAACGGGGCGATCTCACGGGTGAACCGCTCCACCGGCGCCTTCTCCCGCGCCCGTACGCCGACCCGCAGCTGGACCTCGGCCAGGTCCTTCGGCGGCTTTCCGGCCAGCGGGCCGTGGGTGGCATCTACCCCGACGTATTCGGTGAGGACCTGTTCGAACTCGAGTCCCAGGTCCTTGAGCCGCTGGCGCAGGATCCGGTCGGCGGCACGCGCCTTGTCGTAGGCGTCGGGCCACGAGTACACCAGCGTCCCGACGGCCTTGTAGCCGTAGAAGTAAGCGATGGAGACCTTGAGCATCCCGGTCCGCGGCCGGCCGCGGATCCCACGCACGGCCACCCGGTCCTTCCCGGCCTGCGCCAGGTGGATGGAGGTGAAGTCCGCGACGCCGTCGGGCGTGATGTAGTTGTGCGGATCGCCCATCTCGTAGACCAGCTGTTCGCTCACGCTGGCCACCGACACCACACCGCCGGTCTTTGGATGCTTGGTGACGACGAAGGTGCCGTCGGCGGCCGCCTCGACGATCGGAAAGCCCGGATCGGCCATCCCCGGGACCTTGCGCCAGTCCTTGAGCAGGTTGCCGCCCGACGCCTGCGCACCACATTCGATGATGTGCCCCGCGATGGTCCCCGCGGCGATCCGGTCCCAGTCCTCCGGCGACCACCCGAACTCGTGGACCAGCGGCCCGAGGGTGAGCCCGGTGTCGGTGACCCGCCCGGTGATGACGATGTTGGCGCCGCGGCCGAGGGCCTCGACCACGGGCGCCATGCCGAGGTAGGCGTTGGCCGAGACCACCTTGTCGCGGATGTCGCTGAGCGGACGGCCGGTGTCCATGTCCGCGAGGGGATGGCCGTTCGCGATCAGCTCGTCGAGCCGCGGCAGGATGTCGTCGCCCACGACGAGCCCGACCTTGACCTTCCCCTGCAACCCCAGCTTCCGCGCCGAGGCGACGACCGCCTCCGCACAGGCCCGCGGGTTGACGCCGCCGGCATTGGACGTGACGCGGACGCCCTTGGCCACGAGGTCGGGGAGCAACCGCTCCATGAGCGGCGGGAAGTCCTTGGCGTACCCGAGGCGCGGGTCGCGGGACTTCTGCTTCTGCATGATGGACATCGTCACCTCGGCGAGGTAGTCCATCATCAGGTAGTCGATCGGGCCGCCCCGGACCTGACGAACGGGGGCCTCCAGCCAGTCGCCCCAGAACCCCTGGCCGGCGGCGACACGGACGGTGCGGGCCATCAGCGTTTCCCCGCGTTGAGTGAGGTGTCGAGCATCTGTTCCCGGGTCCAGACGGCGTCCGCCGCGGGACCCTGGACGGCGACCACCGCGAGCGGCACGAACCCCTCGGCGAGCGGCCAGAAGGCGGACGGATATCGGAACGTGACGCTGGCCGCGCCGCTCGCGGGGACGCTCACCTGGGCGTCGCCCGCGGGGGCGAGGGCCAGCGACGAGTCGTCGGCGGCGAAGAGCCGGATCGCAAGCCGCCCTGTCCAGGTCGCGGAATCGCCGGGCTCGGCGAAGCCGGGGAAAAGCGAGACTGTGAGCGCCAGCGGGCCATCGTGGGCCGGCAACTGGGCCGTGAGGCGGCCGAGGGCATAGTTGAGGGGCGACTGCGCCACCTGCCGGCCGACGGAGTCGAAGACCGTCAGGCCGAGGTCGGTAAAGCGGCTCCACTGGGCGGGGGCCATCCGGAATTCCACCTCGATGGACCTGGCCCAGGCGGGCGCCGTGAACGCGACCGAGGGGGTCGCGGAGCCGCGGCGCTCGACGGCCACATCGCGCTCGGCGCCGACGACCCGGGCGGAGAGCGTGGCCGCGGACGGCATCCCGCGCCCCGCCGCGGTGGCAACGAGCCCGTCAGGCGTGGCCCGGGTGGTGAGCGTGAACGGCGCAGCGACGACCCGGACCTTCGCCGAGCTGTTCGAGGCCGGCGGCGCGACGGCGTCCACCTCGTACACGCCGGCCACCGCGTCGCGCGCGTCCACGTGGAACCGGGCGGCGTCGTTCCCCACGCCTCCCTCCAGTTCGTGGACGTCCCGGAATGGCATCCCGCCGGGCTCGTGCAGGAAGGCGCCCAGGACTTCGCCGGTGGATCCGGCGCTCACTTCGACCGCGAACGGCGTCGCGCTATCGGCGCGGAAGAACCAGCGCCGCTGGCCCCCGGCCTGGATCGGGTCGGCGTCGTGGGACGCGAGCTCGCCGGCCGCCGGAACGACGACCGCATTCTCGAGCCGGACGAGGGGACCGGCGAGGGTATCGGGACCCCAGCCCGTCACGACGCCCGCGTGGAATCCGGGCGCGCGGAGGAGGTCGGCGCGGTACCGGACCGTCACGACGGCCGAGTCGCCGGTGAGGGTGACGGGGGCCGGCGGGACGAGCCACGCCGTGTCCGACCGAAACGCGAGCGTGAGCGGCGACGGTCCCGGCGCGGCCCGCACGACGACGAACCGCTGGATCGTGTCGCCGGGGCCGACCAACCCGTCGGGCCGGTACGCCGCCGACCCGGGCCCGACGCGCACGTCGAGCTCGGGATAGCCGAACTTCCCGGCGAGCCACGCCCAAGCCCGCGCCACGTCAGGCTCGCCCGAGCCCTGGTCGAACGACGTGAACCCGGGAAGCGGCGCGGCCGTGGCCATCAGCGCCTGGCGTAGCCGCCGCGCGTCGGTGGGCAAGTCCTGCTGCGCCGCGGCGGAACGGAGGATGGCCACCAGACCCGCCGCGTACGGCGACGCCATACTGGTGCCCTGGAGCACTTCGTCGCCGCGATGCCAGCGGGGCACGGTCGAGTAGGCCACGCCGGGCGTGACCAGGTCCGGCTTGGCGAGCTCGCCCCCGCGCGAACTGAAGAAGGCGAGGAGGTCCGGACCGGGGTCCTGGCGGAAGAAATACCTCGGCAACGCGGCGCCGACCGAGATGACGCCGGCCGCGGAGCCCGGGAAGCCGACGGTGGAGAGGCCGGGGCCGTCGTTGCCGGCGCTGATCGTGAAGGCGACGTCGGGATGGGCCGTGAGCACCGAATCGAAGATCCGGTCGATGCGCGCCGCGCCCTCGCGCTCGTTGCCGACGCCGAAGCTCAGGTTGACGACGAGGGGGAGGCGTCGCTCCGCGGCGTAGCGGATGGCGTAGTCGAGGCCGCGGACCATCGCACCGGTGGTCGAGATCCCGCCGTGGGCGTCGTCGGCGATCTTGACGCCGAGGAGCTGCGCGCCGGGCGCCACGCCGTCGAACCCGGCGACGTCGTAGAGGTCGTGGCCCGCGGCGATCCCCGCCACGTGGGTGCCGTGGCCGCTCAGGTCGAAGACCAGGTCGAGCGCCGGCCCGCCGCCGGGCGCGTCGGCGAAGTTGGCGGCGAGGATCACGCCGGGGGCGTGTCCGTGCGGCGCCCAGCCGAAGGTCTCGCGCGCGACGGCGAAATCGTGGATCGGCCGCTCGTTCCGGAGCGAGCCGTCCTCGTCGGTGTCGGCGAAGAGCACCCAGCCGTCGCTCGCGCGGGTGACGACCACCAGCAGCGTGTCGCCGACCGCGCTGTTCCAGTTGAGGTCGGCCGCCGGCGCCTCGCCGAAGGGGAGCTCGCGAATGGTGCCGGCGTACCACGGACCGACGCCATTGACCGCCCGGACCCGGCTGAAGCCGGCGAGCGCCTTGCCGCCGGCGGAGACCGTGTCTCCTTCCGGCGCCACCGGGGCGAGCGACACCACGCCCTCCCCCGAGAAGTCGCGGACGTCAAGGACCTTGGGGGCGCCGGTGGAGGTCCGGCCGAGGCCCGGCACGCTCGGGTCGAGGCCGCTGTCGAGGATCGCGATCAACACGCCGCGCCCGTCCCAGGTCGGATGCTGGGCGAGGAACGCGGGGACGCCGGTCGAGGGCAGCGGCATCAGCCGGCGCGCGAAGGCCACCGCCGGTTCGATCGAGTACGCCCGGTCGGCGCGGACCAGCGCCGTGCCGGTGTCGATCGGCCGGGCGGGCGCCGGGGCCGGGCTTACCCGGACCGTGCCGCCGCACGCGGCCAGGAGCGCCGCGCAGGCCGCCACCAGGGCGGGGCCGGACCGGCGGTCAGCGCGCAACGGCATCGAGCGGCGGAAGGACGAACGGTCCGAAATGCGGACCCGAATAGCGACCGCAGACGTCGAGCAGGAACGCGAGCGTCGCGCGGGTCTCCTCCGCCGTCACGATCGCATCGACGAAGCCGCGGGCGGCGGCGTACTTGGCGTCGAGCTGGCGTTCGTAGTCGGCGCGCATCGCCTCGACCGCGGCCCCGACCTCGGGGGCGACCGGGCGCCCTTCCTTCTTCGCCTTCTCGAGCTCGGGACCGTGCACGGCGCCGACGGCCGACTCCCCTTCCATCACGGCCATCCGGCCGGTGGGCCAGCTCAGGATGAAGTCGGGATCGAAGCCCTGCCCCGCCATCGCGTAGTACCCGGCGCCCGACGCGTGATTGATGGTGAGCACGAGCTTGGGCACCGGAGCCGTGGCCATCGCCTCGACGAACCGGGCGCCGGCGCGGATGATCCCCGACTGCTCGGCGTCGGGTCCGACCATGAACCCGCTCACGTCCTGGATGAACAGGAGCGGGATCCCCTCCCGGCCGGCGTTCTCGATGAAGTACGCCGCCTTTTCGGCGCTCTCCGTGTACACGATCCCGCCGAAGCGCGGCGGCTCGCCCGGCGCGCCCTTCACGATGCCGCGCGCGTTGGTGATGACGGCGACCGGGCGCCCCTCGACGTGCCCGTGGCCGCAGAGCAGCTCGCCCGCGACTTCCGGCTGGAACTCCGCCAGCGCGCCGCCGTCGAGGACGCACTTGAGCAGCTCGCGCATGTCGTACGACAGGCGGTGGTCGTGCGGCAGGAGGTCGTAGAGGTCGGCGGGCGGGCGGGCGGGAGCCTTGGGCGGAATGGCGCGCTGGGTGCGCGGCGGCTCGGGGAGCCGCGCCACATAGGCGCGGATCTGCTTCAGGCAGTCGGCGTCGTCGGGCGCGCGATAATGCGCCACGGCGCTCACGGCCGTATGGGTCTTCGCGCCGCCCAGGGTCTCGGCGTCGACGGTCTGGCCGGTGGCGCCCTTCACGAGGTTCGGCCCGCCGAGCCCCATGAAGCTGGTGCCCTCGACCATGAAGATCACGTCGGAGAGCGCCGGGAGATACGCCCCGCCCGCGATGCAGCTCCCCATCACCGCCGCCACCTGCGGCACGCGGAGGTACCGCCGCATCAGCGAGTTGTAGTAGAAGATGCGGGCGGCGCCGTACTGGCCCGGGAAGACCCCGCCCTGGTACGGCAGGTTCACGCCGGCGCTGTCCACCAGGTACACGATGGGGATCCGTTCCCGCATCGCCACTTCCTGGGCCCGGAGGATCTTGGTGATCGTCTCGGGCCACCAGCTGCCGGCCTTGACCGTGGCGTCGTTGGCGACGACGACGCACTCGCGCCCCTCCACCCGGCCGATCCCGGTGATGACGCCGGCGGCGGGCGCCTGGCCGTCATAGCGGTCCCAGGCGACGAGCAGGCCGAGCTCCACCCAGGGACTCGAGGGGTCGAGGAGTCCCGCGACCCGTTCGCGGGGGGTGAGCTGGCCCTTGGCGCGCATCCTGGCGGCGCGCTCGGCGCCGCCCCCCTGCCGGAGGCGCGCCGCGAGGGCCTGGTACTCCTCGGTCAGCTCGCGGAGCCGCGAGGGCCGCGGCGCCGCGCTCAATCGCGGAGGTGGGTCGCCGCCCACTGCTGGATGTACGCGATCAGGTCCGACGTGGGGGTGCCGGGGCCGAAGAGGCGGCCGATCCCCTGGGCCTCGAGCGCGGCGGCGTCGTCCTGTGGGATAATCCCGCCGCCGGTGAGCAGGACGTCGCCGCGCCCTTCGGCCTCGAGCAGCTGGCGGACCCGCGGGAAGAGCGTCATATGCGCGCCCGACAGGATCGAGAGCCCGACGACGTCGGCGTCCTCCTGCAGCGCGGCGCGCGCGATCATCTCGGGCGTCTGGTGCAGGCCGGTGTAGATGACCTCCATCCCGGCGTCGCGCAGC
>CAMLHU010000068.1 GCA_946479825.1 uncultured Gemmatimonadota bacterium | reverse complement strand
ATTATTGTCAAGGCGAAGGCCCCCCGCGGGCCCGACCTGGCCCCGGTGTACGAGGGGCTGCGGCGGCGGTTCCCCGACGCCGAGGCGGACACCCGGGACGGACTGCGGCTGGCGTGGAAGGACCGCTGGGTCCACGCGCGGCCCTCGGGGACCGAGCCGATCGTTCGATTCATCGCGGAGGCGCCCACCAGGGCGGACGCGGAGGCCCTGGTCGAGGCGTGCCGGGGATTCTTCAAGTAAGGACACGGACCAGGCATGTGCGGCATCGTCGGCTACATCGGCGGTCGTGAGGCGGCGGGGCTCCTGATCGAGGGGCTCCGCCGGCTCGAGTATCGGGGGTACGACTCGGCGGGGCTCGCCATCGTGAACGGCGGCGGCCTCGACCTCCGGAAGGCGGCGGGCAAGCTCGCCAACCTCGAGCGGGCCCTGGGCGACAAGCCGCCCCACGGCACGCTCGGCATCGGCCACACCCGGTGGGCCACCCACGGGGCGCCGACCACGCCGAACGCGCACCCGCACACCGACCAGAGCGGGAAGATCGCCGTCATCCACAACGGGATCATCGAGAACGCGGCCAGCATCCGGAAGCTGCTCATCCAGCGCGGTCACACGTTCAAGTCCGAGACCGACACCGAGGTGCTGGCGCACCTCGTCGGCGAGCACTACCGCGGCAAGCTGGCCGAGGCGGTGGCGGGCGCGCTCCGGGAGGTGGAGGGGGCGTACGGCATCGCGGTGATCAGCGCTGACGAGCCGGACGTGCTCGTGGCCGCGCGCCAGGGGTCGCCGCTCCTCGTCGGCGTGGGCGACGGCGAGTGGTTCGTCGCGTCGGACGCGTCGGCCATCCTGTCCCACACGCGGTCGGTGGTGTACCTCGACGACGGCGAGATGGCCGTGCTGACCCGCGAGGGCTACTCAGTGCGCGACCTGGCCCTGTCGCGGATCAGCAAGCCGGTCAACCAGATCGAGTGGGATCTCGCCACCATCGAGCGCGGCGGGTACGACCACTTCATGCTGAAGGAGATCTTCGAGCAGCCCGAGACCATCGAGAACACGATGCGCGGCCACCTGCTCGAGGAGCAGGGCACGGCACGGCTCGACGGCCTCAACCTGAGCGACGAGCAGCTCAAGAAGTTCGAGCGCATCGTCATCACCGCCTGCGGCACCTCCTGGCACTCGGCCATCATCGGCGAGTACCTGATCGAGGAGCTGGCGCGGATGCCGGTGGAGGTGGAGTACGCGTCGGAGTTCCGCTACCGGAACCCGGTGGTCGGCGAGGACACGCTCGTCATCGGCATCTCGCAGTCGGGCGAGACCGCCGACACCCTCGCGGCCATCCGCGAGGCCAAGCAGCGCGGCGCCCGGACCATCGGGCTCGTGAACGTGGTCGGCTCGACCATCGCGCGCGAGGTCCACGGCGGCACCTACCTGCACGCGGGCCCCGAGGTGGGGGTCGCGAGCACCAAGGCGTTCACCAGCCAGGTGACCGCGCTCGCGCTCTTCGCGCTCCGGCTGGCGCGGCTCCGGAACATGAGCATCCTGCAGGGGCGCCAGATGATCGAGGCGCTCCACCGGATCCCCGCCCAGGTGGCGGCCATCCTCGGACGGGCCGGCGACGTCGAGCGGCTGGCCACGCGCTTCGAGGCCGCCACCAACGCCCTGTACCTGGGCCGCGGCGTCAACTTCCCGGTGGCCCTCGAGGGCGCGCTCAAGCTCAAGGAGATCAGCTACATCCACGCGGAAGGCTATCCGGCCGCGGAGATGAAGCACGGGCCGATCGCGCTCATCGACGAGAACATGCCGGTGGTCTTCATCGCGCCGAAGGACGGCGTGCACCAGAAGATCATGTCGAACATCGAGGAGGTGAAGGCGCGGGGCGGGCGGGTGATCGCCATCGTCACCGAGGGCGACGAGGAGATCGCGCGGATCGCCGACGCCACCTTCCCGATCCCCGAGACGATGGACCTGCTCACGCCGCTCCTCACGATCATCCCGCTGCAGCTGTTCGCCTACTACGTGGCGGTCCGGCGCGGCTGCAACGTGGACCAGCCGCGGAACCTGGCCAAGTCGGTCACGGTCGAGTGACGCCCGCCGGCCTCGCCCTTCCGGTGGCCGGCCTCCTGGCGCTCAGCGCGCCGGCCCTCCGCGCGCAGTCGGCCCGGGAAGTCCCGGTGCCGGCCCAGGTCGAATTCCGGGGCTTGCACGCCGTCTCCCGCCGGGTGGTCTGGGCCAGCGGGAGCGGGGGCGTGGTGATGCACACCGAAGACGGCGGGCGGCGCTGGCGGGTGGACACCATCCCCGGCGCCGGCCACCTGTTCCTGACGGATGTGTGGGCGGCCGACGCCCGGCGTGCCACGGCGGTGGGCACCGACTTCAGCGGCGGGCGCGCGGCGATCTACGCCACGTCGGATGGCGGGCGGAATTGGCGCAAGGAGTGGGAGCTCGTCGATCCGAAGGTCTTCCTCGACGCGGTGACCTTCTGGCCCGACGGGCGCGGCCTCGCCCTCGGCGACCCGATGGCCGGCCGCTACACCATCCTCGTCCGCGCCCCGGGCGACAGCGCGTGGGCCGCAGAGGAGGGGCCGGCGGCCGACAGCGGGATGGCCGCCTTCGCGGCGAGCGGGACCGCGCTCACCTCGCGTGGGGCCCGCCGAGCCTGGTTCGGCACGGGCGGCGGGACGCGCGCGGCCGTCTACTCCACCGGCGACGAGGGCCGGACCTGGACCCGGACCGACACCGGGCTCCCGGCGAGCGCCTCGGCGGGGATCTTCGGGGTCGCGTTCGAGAATGACTCGGTGGGGCTGGCGGTCGGCGGGGACTACCAGCAGCCGGGGGACAGCGGCCGGAACGTCCTCCGCACCACCGATGGCGGCGCGACGTGGACGGTCATCGGGCGCACCACGCCGATCGGCGTGAAGTGGGGGCTCACCAACGTCGGGCCCGGGACCTACATCGCCACGGCGCCGACCGGCAGCGGGCTCACCCGGGACGGCGGCGCCACCTGGACCGCGCTCGATCCGAAGCCCGCCAACACCGCCAGCTGCGCCGGCGGCGCCTGCTGGCTGGCCGGGAAGGAGCGGCTCGCGCGGATCGAGTTCTGAACGGCGGGGTGGCGATCCGCGATCCGCTATCCGCTATCCCTACCTGCTGGTTCCTCACTCCATTCCCACCTCGTCTCCCACGCTCTGCCCGCTCACGTCCCCTGCCCGTGTTCCCGCCGCCTCGAGGAACCGGCGGATCGGTTCGTCCATCGGTTCCCGGCTCAGGCGAAAGGTCTGGTGATGGATCGCCATCACCCGTTCGGCGTCCATCATTCCGGCCATCGCCCACGCCTCTTCCGGGCTCGCGTGGTTGGCGATCCACGGGTCGTAGGCGCCGATCGGCATCAGGGCCAGGTCCACGGGCCCGCGGATGCGGCGGAAGGTGTCGGTCATCGCCGTGTCGCCGCCGAAGACCACCCGCCGCCGGCCGACCTCGAACGCGAAGCCGGCGTAGCCCCGGTGGCGGTCGGTGACCATCCGGGCCCCCCAGTGCCGCACCTCGAGCGCGCGCACCGCGATGTCCCCGATCGTCGCCGATTCCTCCCAGCGGAGCTCGGTCCGGTGGGTGAATCGCTTCAGCAGGTCGCCCAGGCCCGGGGGCGAGACCACCGGGACGTCGCGCGGGATGCGCCGCAGGGTCGGCAGGTCGAGGTGGTCGAAGTGCGCGTGCGACAGCACCAGCAGGTCGGGGCGGGGAAGGTCCTCGATCCGGAGCGCCGGATCCACGTGCCGCTCGGGGCCCACGGTGTGGCCCGCCACCCGGATGCCGACCTTCCGGCTCAGCACCGGGTCGGTCAGGATCCAGCGGCCCTCCACCTTGAGCAGGACGGTGGCGTGGCCGAGCCAGGCGGCGTGGAGGCCGGTGTCGGGCCAGCGACGCGGGTCCGGGCGCCGCGGCGCGGGCCGCCGGCGCACGCCGCGGTCGAGCTCGGCCATCTCCTTCCGGATCTTGGACGATCGCCGGGCCGCCTCGAAGAGGTTGCGCACCTTGGCGAGGGTCACGGGAGGGTCACCGGTGGCGCTATCTTCGGGGCGTCGGACGAGGGGAGCATGAGACTCCGGAGGACGGCATGCGGGTGGTCCTGCAACGGGTGACGAAGGCCAGCGTGACCGTGGACGGCCGGGTGACCGGCGCCGTCGGCCGCGGGTTCTGCCTCCTCGTGGGATACACCCACGGCGACACCGAGGTCCAGAACGAGTGGATGGCCGAGAAGGTGGCCGGCCTCCGTCTCTTCGGTGACGCGGAGGGAAAGATGAACCTGGGGCTCGCCGAGGTGGAAGGCGGGGTGCTGGTGGTGTCGCAGTTCACGCTCTATGGCGACGCCGTGAAGGGGCGGCGCCCCTCGTTCACCGACGCGGCGCGGCCGGAAGTGGCGGAGCCCCTCTACGAGGACTTCGTGGCACGGCTGCGGGCCCGGGGACTCACGGTCGCGACCGGAGAGTTCGGCGCGATGATGCAGGTCGAGATCCACAACGATGGACCGGTGACGCTGGTCCTTGAACGCAACGCCCAGGCGCAATGACCCGACACACGCTCGTCCTCGCCTCGCAGTCCCCCCGCCGCAAGCAGCTCCTCGAGATGCTCGGCCTGCCGATCCTGGTCCAGCCGAGCGACGTGTACGAGAAGCCGCTGCCGCGGGAGACGCCGCTCGCCTACTCGAAGCGGCTGGCCCGGGAGAAGGCCCAGGCCGGCGTCGGCGAGTTCGTGCTCGGCGCCGACACCATCGTGGTGCTGGACGAGCACCTGCTCGAGAAGCCGGCCGACGACGCCGACGCCCTCCGGATGCTCACGCTGCTGCAGGGACGGACCCACGAGGTGATCACCTCGGTGGCGCTGGTGGCCCGCGGCAAGCTGTACGAGGCCACGGACATCACGAAGGTGACGTTCCGCGCGGCCGACCCGGAGTACCTCCGGGCGTACATCGCGACCGGCGAGCCGCACGACAAGGCGGGGGCGTACGGGATCCAGGGCTACGGCGCGGCGCTGGTGGAGCGGATCGAGGGGGACTTCTTCGGCGTGATGGGACTGCCAGTGCGGCTGGTGCTCAGGCTGATGGCCGAGGCAGGGTGGGCGTACCGGTTCGGTGAAGGGTAAACGGTGAACGGTGAAGGGGGTTCGCGGCCGATCCCTGTCGGCGGTCCACGCCTCACCGTTCACCGCTCCCGACCGCGTTCCGCTCGCCGCTAGGCCTTCACCCGCAGCACGTCGACCGCCTGGCTCTTGCCCTTGAGCTCGAGCGGCTCGAGCTGGTCCACGGGCGGCTTGTCGGCGAGCTTGTCGTAGAGCGACCGGCTGAGCAGGATGTCGCCGCCGGCGGCCTTGGAGCAGAGCCGGCTGGCGGTGTTGACGGCGTCGCCGATGACGGTGTACTCGAGCCGCCGGTGGCTGCCGATGTTCCCCGCGAACACCTCGCCGTGGTTGATCCCGATCCCCACGCCGATGCGCGGGCGCCCGTCGGCCTTGAGGCGCTCGTTGAGCTCGGCCATCGCGTGCTGCATCGCGATCGCCGCCTGGACCGCCCGGTCCGGGTCGTCGGGGTGGGCGATGGGCGCGCCCCAGAGCGCCATGATCGCGTCGCCGATGAACTTGTCGAGCGTCCCGCCGAACTCGAAGATGATGTCCACCATCTCCGTGAAATAGTCCGACAACAGCTGGGCGATCTCGTCCGGGCTCATCCGCTCGGACATCGAGGTGAAGCCCCGGATGTCGGTGAACATCACCGTCACCGGCCGCTTCTCGCCGCCGAGCTTGACCGCGTCGGCCTGCTGGGCGATCTCGGCCGCCACGTTGGGCGCGAAGTAGCGCTCGAAGTTGGAGCGCACCATCGCCTCGCGCTGGATCTGCTCGGCGAACCGCACGTTGCGGACGCCGATCGAGGCCAGGTTGCTGAACGCCACCAGGAACTGCAGGTCCTCGTCGCTGAACGAGTTGGTGGCGGTCATGTTGTCCACGTACAGCAGGCCGATGGCCTGGTCGGACGCGTCGATGAGCGGGCTGCACATCGCGCTCCGGACGCTCTGCAGCACGATGGACTGCCCCTTGAAGCGGGTGTCCGCTGCGGCGTTGTCGGTCAGGATGGCCACCTTCTCCTCCACCGCCTTGTTGGCGATGGAGCGCGGCACGGCGTGGCTCGAGGCGTCGCCGAGGCGGCTCCGGGCCACCCGGTTGTTGAGCTCGCCGGTGACCTCGTTCCGGAGGAGGATCGACACCCGGTCCACCGCCATCACCTCGAAGGTCATGTCGGCGACGGTGCCGAGCAGCTTGTCGAGGTCGAGCTGGCCCGAGAGCTTCTGCGCGATGTCGAGCAGGAGCGAGAGCTTGCGGGCCTGGCGTTCCTGGGTGTTGGTCCCCTGCACCCGCAGGAGGCCCACCTTGGACGGGGAGCCGTCGGGGTTGGCGAGCGCGGGGCCGCCGCCGCTCAGGCTCGCGATCGGCCGGACGATGGTGCCCCCCGGCATCGGCGAGGGAGGTGCGGGCTGCGGCGCCGGCGCGGCCGACACCACCTGCACCGCGAAGGTCACCTTCCCGAACGTCACCGTGTCCTTGGTGGTGGCCACCTGGTCGGTGACCTTCACGCCGTTCACGAACGTGCCGTTGGAGCTGCCCAGGTCCTTGATCCGGAGCCCCGCCTCCGTCGCCTCGATCTCGGCGTGGCGGCGCGAGATGGTCGGGTCGGGGACGGTGAAATCGTTGCCCGTCGCGCGGCCGAGCACGAAGACGCGGCCGGGGGGGCAGTCGAAGTTCTGGTCGGACGTGACGGCGACGAGGCGGTAGGTGGTCATCGAAGGGCGGAATATATCGGCCGCGGGCGGGCGGCGCTAATGCCCGGTCCGGGAGGCCAGCGCGAGCGCGGCGAGGACGGCCCGGGCCTTGGCCTCGGTCTCCCGGAGCTCGGCGCGCGGGTCGGAGTCGGCCACGATCCCGGCGCCGGCCTGCACCCACGCCCGCCCGCCCCGGATGACGCAGGTCCGGATGGCGATCGCCGTGTCGAGCGCCCGTCCCCCCCAGCCGACGTAGCCGACCGCCCCGGCATACGGCCCCCGCCGGGTCGGCTCGAGCTCGTCGATGATCTCCATCGCCCGCACCTTGGGCGCGCCGCTCACGGTCCCGGCCGGGAACGCCCCCGCGAAGGCCGCCAGCGCGTCGGTCCCCGGCCGGAGCCGTCCGCGCACCTCGCTCACCAGGTGCATCACGTGGGAGTACCGCTCCACCACCATCTGGGCGGTCACCCGCACGGAGCCGTACGCGGCCACCCGGCCGACGTCGTTCCGGCCGAGGTCCAGGAGCATCAGGTGCTCGGCGCGTTCCTTGGGATCGGCCAGGAGCGCCTCCTCGAGGGCGCGGTCCTCCGCCGGCGTGGGTCCTCGGGGTCGGGTCCCCGCGATCGGCCGCACGGTCACCTCGTCGCCCTCCACCCGCACCAGGACCTCGGGGGAGCTCCCCACCAGGAAGAGGTCGTCGCAGGCCAGGTAGAAGAGATACGGCGCCGGGTTGAGCGCCCGCAGGTAGCGATACGTCAGCAACGGGTCGGGTGCGGGGACCTCGAGCCGCCGCGACAGGACGGTCTGGAAGGTGTCGCCCGCCGCGATGTACTCGCGGATGCGCGCGACCGCCGCGAGGAAGGCGTCCTCGCCGAACGCCGCGACCGGCGCCGGCGGCGCCGCAGGAGGCGTCAGGTCGAGCGGCGCGAGGTCGCCCGGCGCCCGCAGTCGCTCCACCCACTCGTCGAGCCGCGCCTCGGCCTGGTCGAAGAGCGGGCGGAGGGCCGCGTCGTCCGCGCCCGCCGGGGCCACGACGTTCGCGATGACGAGGGCGCGATGGAACAGGTTGTCCACCGCCACCACGGTGTCGGCGACCATCAGGAGCGCGTCGGGGAGGTCGCGGTCGTCGGCGGGCGCGTCGGGAAGCCGCTCCAGGGTCCGGACCACGTCGTAGCCGAGGAAGCCGACCGCGCCGCCGGTGAAGCGCGGCAGCCCCGGGACCTCGACCGGCGGATACCGCCGCAGCGTCTCGGCCAGGTGGTCGAGCGGCGCGACGTCGAGCGCGGCCGCCTTCCAGCCCCGTTCCTTCGTCCACCGCTCCACGGTCCGGCCGCGGTAGCGGAACACCTCGCGCGGCTCGGTGCCGAGGAAGGAGTAGCGGGCCCAGCGCTCGCCGCCCTCCAGCGACTCGAGCAGGAAGCCCCACGGGCCGCGATGCAGCTTGCGGAAGGCGCTCACCGACGTGTCGCCGTCGAGCACCACCTCGCGGACGAGGGGCACGACGCCGCCGTGCGCCGCGCGGGCGCGGAATTCGTCCCAGCGGGCGGTCATCGCGGGGCCACCACGTAGTAGCTGCCGGGGGCGCTCAGGAACACGGCCAGGTTGTCGCTCGCGGGCCGGCCCGACGCGAGCAGCGTGAAGCTGCCGTCGGCGTTGCGCCGGGCCACCGACAGCCGGCGTTCGAGCGCCGGCGCGTGGCGATAGCGCTCGATCGCGGCGGCCGGCGCGGCGAAATGGACGGCGTACTTGAACGTGAGCACGATCCCGGGGCCGAACGTCGCGTCCGCGGCGACGTCGAGCCCGTACACGCCGGGGCGCGGGCGCAGGGTGAGATGCACGGTGTCGCGGGCGCCGGAGAATCCCGCCGCCGGCACCGCGACCGTCGCGAAGACGGTGTTGTCGGGGGAGGCGTGCCGGAGCACCACCGTGCGCGCCGCGCCCGGGACGATCGCGGCGACGGTGTCGCCGGGTTCGGTGCCGGTGTGCTCGAGGATGAAGACCTGGTCGGCCCGGAGGGTCTGCAGCGGAGCGGGGGCGGGGATCGCCCGGGGATCGGGCGCCACCGCCGGTCGCCCGCGGCAGGCGCCGGTCAGCGCGGCGGCGCTTGCCACGAGCGCCAGGCGGACTATCGTCACGGGATGCGTCCTCACGTCCGCTGGGGGCTGGTGGTCGGCCTGCTCGTCGGTGGGCGCGGGCTCCGCGCCCAGGGGTGGGACGCGCCGCCCGCCCGCGCCCTCGCGGAGCGCGCGACCGCCCGGCGCGCCGGGCTC
>CAMLHU010000067.1 GCA_946479825.1 uncultured Gemmatimonadota bacterium | reverse complement strand
AGCACCTTCGCCAGGCCGAGCCGGCCGAGCAGCATCCCCTGCCGGTCGTCCCGTCGGGTGGCCTCTTCCAATCCCAGCGCATAGCCCTGCTCGGCCTTGTCCCAGCGCGCCTGGGTCCGGTACAGCCGGCCCGCCGTCATCGCCGCCTGACCCAGGTCCTCGCTCCGGTCGCCGGGCGAGTACATCGGGGCGGTGACCCGGAGCGCGTCGAGCGCCTCCTCGATCCGCCCCGCCGATTCCAGGTGCCACGCGTACGCGATGAGCCC
Source organism: uncultured Gemmatimonadota bacterium (assembly GCA_946479825.1). The sequence continues at coordinate 8,986 of CAMLHU010000067.1, read as the reverse complement.
GACCCGGAGCGACCGCGGGCCGGCGGCCCGGTATTCCGCCGCCGACCGCATCAGGCCGTTGAGGTGCGACCCCTCGATGCAATCCACCACCGGCAGCGCCTCGATGTAGCGGCCGGCGCTCCGGAGCTGCCACTCGAGCCCCTCGAGCGCCTCCGCGTCGGCGTCGGCCGGCGTCGTCGTCAGCCGATCGACCAGCCGCAGGAACAGGTAGGCGCCCAGCGCCAGCCGGGACTCGAGTTCGTCCCCAGTCTCCCGCGCGACGGAGCAGCGGGAGAGGAAGGCGCCGTGGGGTTCCAGGGCAGCGGTCGCGGCAGGGCCGGTCTCGAAGAGCAGGTCGGGTGTCAGCACGCCGGAAGCCTTGGCAAGGGGCAGGCCATCGAGGAATGCGCGCTAGTATGCCGGATGGGGGGTGCAGCGGCAAGGGCCTGAACGGCTTTTTGCCCATATGCGCGCGTTTCGGGTGACGGCCCGGAGGAACGGCGCCAGTACCGTTGCACCATGCGGCACGGCTTCTCCCTCCCCGAACTCGCGCTGGTGCTGGCGCTCACCGGCATCGTGAGCTCGCTCGCGGTCCCCGCCCTGGTCGCGGCCAACGACCGGGCTGCCGTCCGCTACGGCGTCGGCCAGCTCCTTGCCGCCCACCGGGAGGCCCGGATGGCCGCCGTGCTCGAAGGACGGGTGGCCATCCTCACGGTGGACAGCTCGACGGTGACGCTACAGACGGTGCTCGGGAGCGATACGGCGGTTCGGTGGACTCGGGCCGGCCCCGTAAGCTGGGGCCTGAGCTACGCCGCTCCCGCCCGGCGGTTCACCTTCTCACCGCTGGGGTATTCGTTCGGCGTGTCCAACGCGACGCTGATCGTGCGGAGGGGGGAGGCCACCGGCCGGATCGTCATCTCCCGGCTGGGGCGGACGCGGGTGCAGTGGCAGTGAGAGGGGTCGGGCGAGGCCCGCTACGAGGCCAGGTCCTGCATCGAGTCCCGCCCTTCGTCCGGCACCGTCGCCCGGATCCCGTACTTCCGGATCTTGGCGAGGAGCGTGCTGCGGGCGATCCCCAGCAGGTGGGCCGCGAGCCGGCGATTGCCCCGGGTGTGCCGGAGCGTGGCGACGATATGCCGGTGCTCGGCCACGTCCAGCGACGCCGGCGGCAGCGCCGCGTCCACCAGCACCAGGTCGGCGTCCGGCTCCCGGCCTTCGTGCCCTGGCCGGAGCAGGGCGACGTCGAATCCGGCGGCGCGCAGCGCGGCCACCATCGCCGCACAACGGGCGGACTCTTCGGTGAGGATCACGATGCGGATCGCTCGAGTCATCAGGGGCCTCCAGGGCACGCTCTGTCGCTAGCGACCTCCGATCGCCGCGGCGTACGCGGCCTCGAGGTCATCAAGTTCCCGATCCCAGTCCCGCGCCACGGCGAACGCCCGGGCGGCCACCGCCATCGCGGCCCGGCGGGCCGGATCCCGCGCCAGTCCCACGATGGCGCCGGCGAATGCGGTCGCGTCGCCGGCCGGCACGGTGAGCCCGTTGATCCCGTCCCGGACGTTGTCGCGGATCCCGCCCGCCGCCGCCCCGATCACGGGCACCCCCGCGGCCATCGCCTCGAGCGCCACCAGGCCACAGGTCTCGGTCGGCGACGGGAAGACGAACAGGTCGGCGTCGGCGTACAGTCCGGCCAGCTCGCTCCGCTCGAGGAAGCCGAGGTGCAGTGCCCACGGCAGCGCGGCGCGCACCACGCCGGCCTCGGGACCGTCGCCGGCGACGCAGAAGGCCGCGTCGTCGCACAGGGCCGCACGGGCCCGGACGAACGCCTCGACCAGCGTCGCCGTGTCCTTCTCGCGGGCCAGCCGGCCCACGTGGAGCACCAGCGTATTGTCCTTGGCCCCCCGGGCGGCCCGCCGGGGGTCACTTCGAAGATCGGGAGAAAAGCGTCTCGTGTCCACGCCCCTGCCCCAGATCGCGGCATGGGGAAGGCCGAGACCCACCAGCTCATCCCGGGTCACCGCGCTCGGCGTCTGGGTCACCCGCGCCGGGCGATGGAACATCCGAAGATATCGCCGAGTGAGGCCAACTGCCCAGTCCCCGAGATACCTGCGGGCGTAGCGGGGGAAGTCGGTATGGAACGAAGTGAACAGGGGGATGTGACATTCGAGCGCCCACCGGCGGCCGAGCCAGCCGATCGGACCCTCAGTGGCCACGTGCACCAGTTCGGGGCGGAATCGGTCGAGGGCCCGCGCCACGTCGTCTCCCCAGGGGCGCGACAGACGGATGGCCGGATACGGCGGGAACGCCATGGCCGGGCGCCGGACGACGTCGGCCTCGTCCGGTCCCGGCGCATCGTATCCGGGAGCGACCATCTGGACCACGTGCCCGCGGGCCCGCAGCCCGTCGCGCATCACGGCCAGGACCGTGGTGACGCCGTTGACTTCCGGGAGGTAGGTATCGGTGACCAGTGAGATCCGCATCGCCGGAACGTGCCCAGGTTCGGTCGCGGCGGCGGCACGCGGATGTCACAGGCCGGCCACAACGTGTAGAATTGCCGGACGCAGGCAGACCTCCGATACCGGAAAGCAGACCCCATGATCGACCTCAAGACGCTCACCCCCGGCACCCGGGTGCAGGATCCCTTCCTCGTGCAGGAGGTGGACGAACGCACCACCAAGGACGGCAAGGCGTTCGCCACGCTCACGCTCGGCAACGCCAGCGGCAGCATCAAGACGGCGCCGTTCTGGGAGGAGCAGCTGCACCAGGTGGCGGGGATCGCCCGGGGAACGGTGGTGCAGGTGATCGGCGAGACCGGAGCCTACCAGGGGACGCCGCAGCTCCGCGTCACCTCCATCCGGGTGCTGCCGAAGGGGAGCGTGGACTACGACCAGCTGGTCCCCAGCATCCCGGCGGCGGAGCGCGAGAAGTGCTGGGAGTCGATCGACAAGTGGATCGCCGACTTCAAGGGCAAGCGGCTCCGGGCCACCGTCGGCCTGTTCTATGACGACGCCGACTTCCGCGCGCGCTACGAGCAGTGCCCCGCCGCCACCGTGGGGCACCACGCCTACCTCGGCGGCCTGCTCCGGCACACCGTGGAAGTGCTGAGCATCGGCCGGCACGTCGCCCGGATCGCGGGGGCCGACGTGGACCTCGTCACCGCCGGGATCCTGCTGCACGACATCGGGAAGCTCGACGCCTACCGCTGGGACGGCGGCGCCCTCCAGCCCACCGACAAGAACGTGCTCTATGGCCACGTCGTGCTGGGCGCGCTCGAGCTCGAACGGCGGGTCCGCGCGGCGACGCCGATGCCCTGCACCGAGCAGGAGCTCGACATCCTCCAGCACCTGATCCTCTCGCACCACGGGCTGCTGGAATACGGCGCCGCCGTTCGCCCCGCCACCCTCGAGGCCGAGATCGTCCACTTCGCCGACAACGCCAGCGCCAAGACGGCGAGCTTCAACGATGCGCTCGGCGACCGCACCAACTTCCAGGGTGACGAACTCGTCACCGCGAAGAAAGTGTGGGAGCTGGACGGCCGGCGGGCGTACCGGGGTAAGAGCGACTGGGGGGCAAGCGAGCGGTGAGAAGTGAGCGGTGAGAGGTGAGAGGTGAGAAGTAAGAGAAGAAGAGGAGAAGAGGAGAGGCCGGAACGAGGAGGAGCAGAGGAGAAGACGAGATAAGGGGATGAGGCGAGGAGGATCATGATGACGGTCGCAGCTTGGGCGCCGATACGGCCCGTCGCGCGCGCCGCGCCGCCCACCCGTCTCGCGTCTCCCGTCTCTCCTCCCCTCCTCGCCCCTTCTCCACTTCCCCCAAAAAAAGGACGGCCGCCTGGTTCTTCACCAAGCGGCCGTCCCGCACTGTGACTACCCGAGGACGGGGGTCGCCCCGCCGTTCTTCTCCCCGCCGCCACCGGTTGGCTGATCCGCCGCTCGGGAGGGCTGACAGGGGCCTCGGCTTCCATCCCCAGGCCGGATGATCGGTCCCACCTGGTTCGTCACCGCGAGCGCTGCGAGTCGGAGCGGGTCGCGGACCGCCCCTTCGCACTGCACCCCGAGGCGCCGGATCGGGGTGGATGGAGCGCGCGACTGGCTCCATCTGCCCGGGCTGGTGTGCCACCAGGATCGACGGCCGCCTGAGCCCTTGTTGCGTCGGCGACCTCCCCCGATATCCCACCCGGACTCGTCGGAAGGCGGCACCTGGAACCGAAGGTCCCTGGTCGTTCCTGCCCGACGGTGACCCCAAGATACGGACCCTGGAAAACCTCGCAAGTGCCTGTCTTTCTTCGGCTTACACCACTTCGACCTGCTCAATTGTGGATTGCTAAGACGTGCCCCGACAGCGATGTAACGCCGTTCTCCACGCAATGTGGAGATGTGTATCCACATCCTCCCGGCAATCCCCAGCGACGGATTGTAACGAAGGCGCGCGGGTGGCCCCGAAAAACAAAGCCCCGGCGGGGTGCCGGGGCTTACACTTGGGCAGGTCGGCCGGTCAGGACTCCAGTCCGACCTCGATATACCGATACTCGGGCTCCTCGATCCCGGCGAAGAGGCACCCCCCGGAGCTCGCCGCGAACCATCCGGCGAGGAGCGGGCGCGGCACGTCGAGCGCCTCGAGCGCGGGGGCCAGCCAGCGACGGATGTGGCGCACTTCGGGGGCACGGCGGGAGAGCAGCGACAGCAGCGCGCCGGCGCCGGACGTGGCCCGGAGGAAGTGGGCCAGGGCGTGGGAGCGCTGCACGAATTCGATGGCCCGCACCCCGGGCTCGTCGAAGATCACCGACCCCTCGAAGACGTCCATCGCGGGTGCGTCCATCCGGGGCCCGAGATAGATGTACTGCCGGTTGTTGTCGGCGCCCTTGCGCTCGATGACCGCGGCCGCCGTGTCCACCGTGAGCCGGGCGGCGTGGACCAGGTCGTCATCGCGGAGCACGCCCACGGCGTTGGTCCACTCGAGCGCCGGGAGCGCCATTTCGACGGGGCAGCCGACGGCGTCGTCGTAGGCCAGCAGCCGAGGCGCCTCCCCGGCCCGGAGCAGGAACTGGCTGAACGCCTCTGCCCGGTCGGAAAAGGTGCGCAACGTCAGGGTGGACGGGGTGGTCATGGCTGCAAGGTACCCCGGCGGACGGGAATTGGCGACTCGGCCCCCCGGCCGGCCCGGGAGCGCCCGAGAATATTGACAAAAGCCGGGGCGCGCCAGAGCTTATCCCTATGCATCCCGCGGTATCGCGCCATTTCCCCTGAGGTGTCACCCGCCGTTCGGTCCACCCGGGCCGCACGGCTTTTTTCTCCCGGCATCGCGCAGGTGCCGGGGGAGCGTTCCGGGGCCGACGGGCTCCCATTCCACGAGGTCGTTGCGATGGCGAAGGGCACTGTGAAGTGGTTCAATGACGCGAAGGGCTTCGGCTTCATCGCGCAGGAGGGCGGGAAGGACGTGTTCGTCCACCACACGGCGATCGTCGCCGAGGGGTTCCGCTCCCTCAAGGAAGGGGAGAAGGTCGAGTTCGACATCGTGGAAGGCCCGAAGGGACTGCAGGCTTCGAACGTCCGCCGCGCCGGCTGATCCGGCCGTGACGCGCGCCGCGCCGCCCGCTCCGCCGCGCCTCGCGCGCCGCCGGGGCGGGCGGTGGCTTTTCCTGGGCGTCGTGCTGACCCTCGCGGCCGCCGCACCGCCTTCCCTCGCCGCGCAGTCCCCCGCCCCGGACCTCGAATTCCTCGGCTTCCGCCCCGGTCTTTCGCGGCTCGCGGCCGACTCCCTGGCCCGCAAGGCGGGTGCCGACAGCCTGAGCTGCCAGGTCAGCGCGCGCGATCCGTCGGTGACGGAATGCCGCGCCAGCCTCCCCGACGCCGACGCCGGACGGACGGTGGACCTCTGGTTCTCCGCCATCCGCGACACCGCCGCCATCCTGACCCTCTCCGCCCGCACGGCGCCGAGCCGGCTCGACCGCTGGCTCGAGTACCTCTCCGCCAGGTTCGGGCCGCCGACCACCCGGATCCGGGGGCCGATCACGATGGCGCAGTGGATCCGCGACCGGCGGATGCTGCGACTCACCTCGCGGGCCCGGGGCCGGGACTTCGAGGCCTCCGTGAGCCTGGTGGACGGCCGGGTGCTCGACGCCTGGGCGGGGGTGCCTCTTCCGCCGGACACGGGACGCCGGAACTAGCCGGAACTCTGTGTCAGCGTTACGTTTGGAGCGGTCTCTTACCCCCCTGACCATTCCATAAGTCCGCCGAACCTCGCCGGCCCGGCAACGGGACCGGCATCGTCCCTGCGCCCTCAGGGGAGCTTGCCGTGACCGTCCCTCGGCCCACCATCCTGAAGACGTCCCTGACACCGATCCGCCGCGGCGCGGCGGCGCTCCTCTGCATTGCGCTGGCCGGATGCTTCGGCAGTCATAAGCCGATCAAGATCGGCCTGATGAGCACCTTCGGCGACCCGCTCGGACTCCCCCTCCGCTACGGCGCCGAGCTCGCCGCCCAGGAGATCAACGCCGCCGGCGGCATCCACGGACGGCCGATCGAGTTCGTCGAGGCCGAGGATCACGGCGACGCCGACTCCGCCACCGCGGCCGCCGACCGGCTCGCCAACTCCGACGTGGTGGCCGTGGTGGGCGGCGCCTTTTCCGGGCCGACGCTCGCCGCCGCCCCGGTGTTCAACGACGAATCCCACGCCGTGGTCGAGATCTCGCCGTCGGCCAGCTCCCCCGAGGTGACCGACGCCGGCCCCTGGACCTTCCGGGTCTGCGCCTCCGACCTGGCCCACGCGGCCCAGCTGGCCCAGTTCATCCGCCAGAAGCTCAACCTGACCCGCGGCGCCGTGCTGTACATGAACAACCAGTACGGCCGCGGCTTCCGGCAGGTGTTCGAGTCGGAGTTCAAGCGGATGGGCGGCGAGATCCTCTTCAGCGACCCGTACCTGCCCGACCACCCGCAGGACACCGGCCCGTATTTCGACCAGATCAACCTCGGCGGCGGGGTGCAGTTCATCCTGGCCGCCAGCTACGAGACCGACGGCGCCGAGCTGCTCCGGCAGATGCGCCAGCGCGGGCTCAAGATCCCCCTCCTGGGTGGCGACGGCCTCGAGGGCCTCGAGCGCGAAGGCGCGCTGGCCGACGGCACCTACCAGACCGCGGCATACCTCACCGCCGTGAACACGCCGGAGAACCGGGCGTTCGTGGACCGGTACGTCAAGGCGTTCCCGAAGGCCCATCCCCCCAACCAGACCGCCGTGGCCACCTACGACATCGTCCGCCTGTTGGCGCAGGTGATCGGCGACGTGGGGACCGACCGCAAGGCGATCCGGGACGCGCTCGCCGAGGTGGGAAGCAAGCGCCCGACCTTCGTGGGCGTCACCGGCCCGATCGCGTTCGACCGCAACGGCGATGTGCCCACGAAGAAGATCTACATCGCTGAGGTGCAGGGCGGCGCCGTGCACCTGGTGGAGGGACAATGAAGCTGTTCCGGAGTCTCAAGTGGATCGTCGGCCTCGGGGTCGGCGTCGTCATCGTCCTGAGCGTGGTGAGCGGGGTGTTCAGCATCACTGCGCTCGGGCGCATCCGCACTGAGATCGAATCGGGCCTCAACAGCCTGATCTCGACCAACCAGCTGGGCGAAGGGCTCATCAACGCCGCGCTCGCCGAAGTGCGGGCCGCCGAGCAGTACCTGCTCCGCCCCTCCCCCGAGGTGAAGCGCCAGTTCCAGGAGAGCGGCGACTCGGCCAACGCGGTGGTGAGCCGGTATCGTCGCCTGGCCAACCTGTCCAATGACGACCGCCTGACCCTCAACGAGATCGCCAACACCGAGTCCCAGGTCGAGGTGATGTACTCCCTCGCCCACGCGCTGGCCGACCTCGGCCGGTCGGACGACGCCAACGCGCTGGCCGAGCAGGCCCGCGGCCCGGCCGACACGCTCGTGGCGGATGTCCGCAAGCTCACCGCGAGCCAGACCAACGTGGCGCTCGCCCGGTCGAACACGCTCCGGAGCGAGGCGCAGCGGTGGGTGTGGCTGGTCGCGGCGATCCTGGCGGCGGTGGTCATCGCCGGCATCGCGATCGGCCAGTACACGGTTCGGCAGGTGAGCGGGCCGCTCGCGCGGCTCGTGGGCGCCGCCGAGCGGTTCGGACGCGGCGACCTGCGGCCCTTCCAGCTCGGCCAGATGCCGACGGAGCTGGCCCGGCTGGCCGGCGCGATGGACGAGATGGGCGCCCGGCTGCGCCAGGTGGTCGGCGCGGTGGTGCGCGAGGCCCAGACCATCTCCGCCAGCGCCAGCGACTTCTCCGCGATGAGCGAGGAGCTTGCCGCCTCGAGCGGCGAGATCTCCACCGCGATGGTCAAGGTCTCGAGCAGCGCGGAAGCCCAGGTCCAGGGTCTCCGCGAATCGGATCAGCTGCTGAACTCCCTGCGCCAGGCCGCGAGCAGCAATGCCGAGGCGGCCGCCCGCGTCGTGCGCCTCGGCGAGGAGATCCGCACGGTCGCGGCCCGCCACCGCAAGGACGTCGGCGCCGCCGGCGAGACCCTGCTCGACGTCCGCGAGGTGGTCCAGACCTCCGCCCGCGAGGTCCAGCAGCTGGCCAGGCTGTCGGAGTCCATCACCGAGTTCATCGACCTCATCAAGCAGATCTCGTCGCAGACCAACCTGCTCGCGCTCAACGCCGCCATCGAGGCGGCGCGCGCCGGCGAGCACGGCCGGGGCTTCGCCGTCGTCGCCGACGAGGTGCGGAACCTCGCCGACTCGAGCGCCCGCGCCGCGGAGGACGTGGCCAAGACGGTGCGCACCATCCGCGAGCAGATCCGCGACGTGGCCGCGACGATGGAGATCGGGACCAAGAAGGTGTCGGGGATCGAGGACGTCGCGGCCGCAGCCGCGAGCGGACTCGAAGCGATCAGCGCGTCCATCGGCGAGGTCGAGGCCGCCGCGGCCCAGGTGGCCCGCGAGGCGGAGCGCAACCGCACCGTGGTGGACCAGGTCGGCGCCACCACCGCGCAGGTGGCGATGGCCGCCAACGA
>CAMLHU010000066.1 GCA_946479825.1 uncultured Gemmatimonadota bacterium | reverse complement strand
CTGCTCAAGGTCGAGAGCGTCAACTACGAGGAGCCGGAGAAGACCAAGCACCGGATCGCGTTCGACAACCTGCGCCCCCGCTACCCGGACGAGCGGATCCGGCTCGAGCGCAAGAACGGCGACCTCTCGCTCCGGGTGGTGGACCTGCTCTCGCCGATCGGCAAGGGCCAGCGCGGCCTGATCGTGGCGCCGCCCAAGGCCGGCAAGACGATCCTGATGCAGAAGCTGGCCAACGCCATCAGCGAGAACCACCCCGAAGTGACGCTCATCGTGCTCCTCATCGACGAGCGCCCCGAAGAAGTGACGGACATGCAGGAGAACGTGAAGGCGGAGGTCATCTCCTCCACCTTCGACGAGCCCGCCGACCGTCACGTCCAGGTGGCCGACATGGTCATCGAGAAGTCGAAGCGCCTGGTGGAGCACGGCAAGGACGTGGTCATCCTGCTCGACTCCATCACCCGGCTCGCGCGGGCCCACAACGTCGTGGTGCCGCACTCCGGCAAGATCCTCTCGGGCGGCGTGGACGCCAACGCGCTCCAGAAGCCCAAGCGCTTCTTCGGCGCGGCCCGCAACATCGACAAGGGCGGCTCGCTCACCATCATCGCCACGGCGCTCATCGACACCGGGAGCCGGATGGACGAGGTGATCTTCGAGGAGTTCAAGGGCACCGGCAACATGGAGCTCGTGCTCGACCGCCGCCTGGCCGACCGGCGCATCTACCCCGCCATCGACGTCCAGCGCACCAGCACCCGGAAGGAAGAGCTCCTGATGGACAAGGACGAGCTCAACCGGGTCTACCTGCTCCGCAACTTCCTGGCCGACATGCCGCCGGTCGAGGCGCTCGAGTTCCTGCTGGAGCGGATGAAGCGCACGAAGAACAACAAGGAGTTCTTCGCCACGATGGCGCAATGATCCCCCGCGCGGGCCGCGTCATCGCCATCGACTGGGGCGAGGTCCGGCTCGGGCTCGCCCTCTCCGACGAACTCCAGATCCTCGCCTCCCCGCTCGAGACGCTCACGCGCCGGGCGGGGAAGCGCTTTCCGATGCCCCGCTTCCTCGAACTGGTGACCGAGCACGCCCCGGTCGGCGTGGTGGTCGGCCTGCCGCTCACGCCGGAGGGGGGCGAGGCGGAGTCCGCCGCAGCGGCGCGGGAGCTCGCCGCCCAGGTCGAACGCCGCACCGGCCTCCCCCTCGAGCTCGTGGACGAGCGGATGACCACGGCCCGCGCCCTCGGCGCCATCCGCGAGCAGGGCGGATCCACCCGCGGCCGCAAGGAGGATGTGGACGCGCTCGCCGCCGCGATCCTCCTCCAGCAATTCCTCGACGCCCGCCGGGTCCGGTGACCTTCCCGCGCCGCACCCTCGCCGTGCTCGCCGTCGCGGCGCTCGGCTGCACCGCCCCCGCGGGCGCGCCCCGCGAACGCATCACCGTTCCCCCCGGCCTCACCTTCCGGGCGGTGACCGACACCCTCGTGGCCCACGGGATCGTGGCGCACGCCGGATGGTTCCGGTTCCTGGCCCGGGTCCGCGGCGTGGACCACCGGGTGCAGGCCGGCGTGTACGACGTCCCGCGCGGCCAGTCGGCCTGGACGGTGCTCTCGGCGCTGGTGACGGGCCGCGTGGCGACGGTCAAGCTCACGGTCCCCGAAGGCCTGACCCTTTCCGAGACCGCCGACCTCGCCGCCCGCACGCTCGGCGTCCCCGCCGATTCGTTCCTGGCCGCCGCGCGCGACACGGCGCTCGCGCGCGCGCTCGGGATCGCCGCCCCCACCCTCGAGGGGTTCCTCCTCCCGGAGACCTACCAGGTCCCGGTCGGCACGAGTGCGCGCGAGGTGGTGCGGCAGATGGGGCGCCAGTTCGCCGAGGCGTGGGACCCGGCGTGGGACCGGATCGTGGCCCGCGAAGGCCTGACCCGACGCCAGGCGGTGACGCTGGCGAGCATCGTCGAGGGGGAGGCGCGCGCGCCGGAGGAACGGCCGGTCATCGCGGCGGTGTACCTCAACCGGCTGCGGAAAGGGATGCTGCTGCAGGCCGACCCGACGGTGCAGTACGCCATCGAGCTCAAGACCGGCAAGCGGAAGAAGCGGCTCTACAACAAGGACTACGGCTTCCGCTCGCCTTACAACACCTACCTGCACCCGGGACTGCCGCCGGGACCGATCTCATCGCCGGGGGTGGCCAGCCTCCGAGCGGTGGTCCATCCGGCGGAGGTGCCGTTCCTCTACTTCGTGGCCGACTCGACCGGCCACCACGTCTTCAGCGCCACCTACGCCCAGCACCTCCGCGCCATCCGGCGGCTCCGGGGACGCTGACGCCCGGCTAGCCGGCGTACGCCCGCGCCGCGGCGGTGACGTCGGCGGCGCCGAGGATCCCCGAACCGACCGCCACCCCGACGGCGCCGAGACCGACGATCTCGCGCACGTCCTCCGCGCGCACTCCTCCGATGACCACGGCCGGCCGGTGGCCCACCAGGGACAGCAGCCGCCGGACCCCCTCCGCACCGAGCGCAGTACCGGCGTCGGCCTTGGTGGTCGTCTCCCGCCACGGCCCGATCCCGACGTAGTCGGCACCGACCGATCCGGCGGCCTCCTGCGCGTCGCCGACGCTCGCACCGATGACGAACCCCTGGGGCGCGATCCGCCGGACCACCGCCGCCGGGAGGTCCTCGGCGCCGAGGTGGACCCCGGCCGCCCGCGCCGCGAGCGCGATGTCGGGGCGGTCGTTCACGAACACCGGCACGGCGAGCTCGTCCTGGAGCCGGCCCGCGAGCGCGGCCAGGTCCCGCGCCGCCCCGCCCTTCCATCGGAGCTGCACCGCGGTGACGCCCCCGGCGACCGCGGCGCGGCAGAGCGTCACGGGATCCCGGCCCCGGAAGAGTGCGTGGTCGGCGATGAGGAGGAGGCGGAGGCTCCGGGCTAGATTGGTGTCCATGCCGAAAGGTATCCAATGCACGCGCGCCTGACCGGCGAAGCCGCCGTGGTGAACGCCAAGGGAGCGGCCCGTTGGGCGGCGGGGCATCCGTGGATCTACCGCAGCGACGTGATCCGCGAGCCGGGCGACGCCCCCGGGGTGGTCCCGGTCGAAGACCGGCGCGGCAAGTTCCTGGGCCAGGCGCTCTACTCGCCCCGGTCGGAGATCCGGCTGCGGCTGCTCTCGTCCGAGCGCGCGCCGGTGGACCGGGCGTGGTGGATCGAACGCCTGCGCGCCGCCGCGGCCCGGCGCGGCGCGATCGACGCGACGGCGTGGCGCGCGGTGCACGGCGAAGGGGACGGCCTGCCGTCGCTCATCGTGGACCGGTACGACCGCTGGGCGGTGGTACAGCTCCTCTCGGCCGGGCTCGAGACGATGCGCGCCGACATCGTCGCCGCGGTGGTCGAGGCGCTCGGCGTCGAGGGCGTCCTGCTCCGGAACGACGCCGCCGTGCGGCGGCACGAGGGCCTCACCGAAGAGGTCGTGCTCGCGCACGGCTCGGTGCCGCAGACGGTCGAGGTGCGCGAGGGCACGGTGCGCTTCCTGGCCGCGCCGTGGACCGGCCAGAAGACCGGGGCGTTCCTGGACCAGCGCCCCAACCGGATCATCGCCGCCGCGCTCACGCTCCCCGGGGGCGAGGCGCTCGACTGCTTCAGCTATCACGGCTCGTTCGCGCTGCACCTGGCCGGTCGGGCCGCCCAGGTCACCGCGGTGGACGCGAGCGCCGAGGCACTGGCGCGCGGCGCCGAGAACGCCGAGCTCAACGGGTTCCGGAACATCACGTGGCGGGAAGGCGACGCCTTCCTGGTCCTGCGCGAGTTCGAGCGGGCACGGCGCCGGTTCGACACGGTGGTGGTGGACCCGCCGGCCTTCGCCAAGTCGAAGAGCGCCGTCACAGGGGCGCTGCGCGGCTACCACGAGCTCAACCTCCGCGCCATGCGCCTGCTCCGTCCCGGCGGCGTGCTCGTGACGGCGAGCTGTTCGTTCCACGTCCGGCTTCCGCTCTTCCTTGAGATGCTGGCGGACGCCGCCGCCGACAGCGGCCGGCGACTCCGGCTCGACCGGGTGCTCGGCCAGGGGGTGGACCATCCGGAGGTGGTGACCATCCCCGAGACCGGCTACCTCAAGGGGGCGGTCCTGGTCGCGGAGTGACCCCCGGGCGGGGCGGCTAACCCCTTGTCGTCATTGACAGTCGCGGGGGTCCCTCCCGACTTTTAGCAGGATGCCCCCGGACACCCCCGCTCAGGCCCGGGAGCGCGCGATCCGTCGCGTGCTCACCGCCCTCCTCGTGGCCAACCTCGCCGTGGTGGCGATCAAGGCCGTCGCCGGGTACCTCACCGGGTCGCTGTCCGTCCTCGGCGACGCCGTCCAGTCGTCGGTGGACGCCATCAACAACGTCCTCGGACTTCTCATCATCCGCCTCGCCGCCCGCGGCCCCGACGCCGACCATCCCTACGGTCACGCGAAGTTCGAGACCCTGGGGGCGCTGGTCGTCGTCGTCTTCCTCTCCGTCTCGATCTTCGAGCTGGTCCGCGGAGCGCTGGTGCACCTGCTCCAGGGCGGGCACGCGCTCACGGTGGACCCGGTGGTGCTCGGGCTTCTCGTGCTCACCCTGGTGGTCAACGTCTGGGTGGCGTGGTTCGAGCGCCGCCGCGGGCGGGCGCTGCAGAGCGACCTCCTGCTCGCCGACGCCGAGCACACCCAGAGCGACGTGTTCGTCACGGTGGCGGTGCTGGGCGGACTGCTGCTCACGCGCGCGGGGTACACCTGGGCCGACCCGGCCCTGGCCCTCTTCGTCGCGGCGATGGTCGCGCGCACCGGGTGGAAGGTCGTGATGCACGCGATGCCGACCCTGATGGACCAGGCGGCGCTCGACTCCCAGGAGATCGCCGCGCGGGCCGAGCAGGTGGACGGGGTGCGGCGCGCCTACGCCGTGCGCTCGCGCGGCACCGGCCACGAACGGTTCGCGGAGCTGACCATCGCCGTGCCCGGCGACGTGTCCGTCGCGGCCGCGCACGAGGTGACCGACGCCGTCGAGGACGCCCTCCGCCGGGACCTCGGCTTCCACGAGGTCGTGGTGCACGTCGAGCCATGCTGACCGACGCGCAGCTCGCCCGCCGACGCGGGCGCCGCCGGGCGGCCGCCTCGCCCCAGCAGCTGTACCAGGAATTCCTGGTGCACCGGATCGAGGCCTATAAGAACTCGATCTCGCGCGAGGAGCTGATGCAGCTGGCCGGCCAGGCCGTCGCCGACCAGACGGCGAGCCTCGAGGGCCAGCTCTTCCTCACCGAAGTGATGATGCTCGACTGCGTCGACCGCCTCATCAGCAAGCGGCTCCGGCTGCCGTCGTTCAAGACCTGGAAACAGCGCTACGGAAAGCTACGCGCCGCCCAGCGCGGACCCACCTACTGGGGGGTGAGCGACGAGCACCCGGTGGCGGCCCTCCTCCCCCGGATCGAGCCCGGGGACCGCGCCGTGCTGGTCGGGGCCGCCACCGAACCGCTGGCCCCGCTCCTGGCCGCGCACGACGCCGAGGTCGTCTTCCTCGCCGGGTCGCTCCCGATCGTCGAGCGGCTGGAGCGGCGGATGGCAGAGGAATCGCTGGCCAGCCTCTTCGAGGCGTTCGTGGTACAGCTTGGACGGCCGTGGCTCCCGCCGTCCGACCAGACCGTGCACCTGGTCGTGATCGACGCCGGCGACCTCGCGTCCCTCCGGGCGGACGAGCAGGCCACGTTGATCCAGGCGCTGCAGGCGCGACTCGGCGACGTCGGCGCCCACGCCCTCCTCGGCCATCCGGCGCGGACCAGCACGCTCGGCGAGCACTATCCCTCGTGGCGCCCGATGGCGCTCGCCGCCGAGCAGGAGGGGCTGGTCCTCTTCCCCCCTGCGTGTCACAATGACTACGACGCGAACGAGTCAATTCAACACAGTCTGCTCGATTCTCGCGACTAAGAGATTGTCGTGTAAGGCTTTAGCGGTTCTGGCCTGACGGCACGGTGCCTGCACATACGAGGGGCAACGACCCCAGTATCGAGGGCACCACCATGAACAGCATCGCGCTGACCGAAGAGCAGGAGCCGATCGGCATCATCATCCACGATGGCGGTGAGCGGCGTCAGCCGGCCGCGATCTGGGCGTACATGTGGGCCGCCGACGAGGACGACGCGACCGACCACTGGCATCAGCATATGCCGGTGGATCACGCGGCCTGATCCCAGCGCCTGTTCCGATGCACGCCCCCGGGTCCTGAACCCGGGGGCGTCGTGTTTCGGGGCCTTGCCCTGCCCTCGGCCGGGTCCTAGACTCCGACACTCCCCTCCCCGGCCGGTCGTCCGATGCCCACCATCACGCTGAACGGTACGCCCCACCCCTTCGAACCGGGGCAGACCATCCTCGACGTGGCCCGCCGTGCCGGCATTTCGATCCCGACCCTCTGCTGGTACCCCAAGCTTCCCAACGTCGCCAACTGCCGGATCTGCCTTGTGTCGGTCGCGGGACAGCCCAAGCTGCTGCCCGCATGCGGCACGAAGGCAGAGGACCGAATGGCGGTCGAGACCCACTCCGACGCCGCCGTGCACAACCGCCGCGGGGTGCTGGGCCTCCTCCTCGAGCGCTATCCGGGTGACCACCTGGGGAATGGGGGCCGGGCCCATCCGCGGAACGAGTTCGAGCAGTACGTGGTCGAGTACGACGTGCCGGTCCGACCCGCGCGCGAGCTGCCGCTCCGCACCGGCGACGAGCGCCCGGGCGACGTGATGATCCGCCACGACATGTCCACCTGCATCCTCTGCACGCGCTGCGTCCGCGCCTGCGAGGACATCCAGGAAGTGGGCGTGCTCGACGTGGCGGAGCGCGGGGGCCACGCGCACATCATCGTGGGCGGCGACGGCGACGCCGACCACGCCGGCTGCACCTGGTGCGGCGAGTGCGTGCGGGTCTGCCCGACCGGCGCGATCTTCGAGGCGCTGCCGCGGGAGCGGTTCGGGGCCGACGCGGTCCGCTCCCCGGACCGGGTGGTGCGCTCGGTCTGCCCCTACTGCGGGGTCGGCTGCCAGGTGGACCTCGAGGTGAAGGACGAACAGGTGGTACGGGTGACCAGCCCCTGGATCGAGGAGCGCACGCCGAACCAGGGCTCGACCTGCGTGAAGGGGCGGTTCGGTTACGACTTCGCGCAGCACCGCGACCGGCTCACCGTGCCGCTCATCCGCCGGGGCTGGGCGCGGGGGCCCGACGGCCGCTGGCGCTGGACCGGCGAGTCGCCGCGGCGGCGCGAGGGGCCGTGGCGCACCGTGGCGGAGGAGGGGGGACGCCGGAAGGAGCGACCGCCCCGCCGCAGCGTCGGGAAGGCGCGCCAGACCGGCCTCCCGCTCGTGGACGGCGAGGACGTCCGGGACCGGGTGGCCACGCCGGCCGACTGGTACGCCCCGTTCCGCGAGGCGACGTGGGAGGAGGCCCTGAGCCTCACGGCGCAGGAGCTGCTCCGGCTCAAGCAGGCGCACGGACCCGGGGCGCTCGCGGGGTTCTCCTCGGCCAAGTGCAGCAACGAGGAGAACTACCTCTTCATGCGCATGGTCCGCGGCGCACTCGGCACCAACAACGTGGACCACTGCACCCGGCTCTGCCACTCGACCTCGGTGGCGGCGATGAGCCGGGCGCTCAGCACCTCGGCCGCCTCCGGCTCGATGCGCGAGATCGAAGAGGCCTGCGACGTCATCTTCATCGCCGGCGCCAACACCACCGAGAGCCACCCCGTGTTCGGCGCGCTGATCAAGCGGGCGGTGGCGCGGGGGGCGAAGCTCATCGTCGCCGACGTGCGCCGGACCGAACTCGCGGCGCGCGCGGACATCCACCTCCAGATGCTCCCGGGGACGGACGTCGCGCTCTTCAACGCGATGCTGCACCACATCCTCGAGCAGGGGCTCGAGGCGCGGGACTTCATCGCCGCGCGCACCCGGGACTTCGACGCGGTGCGCCAGGCCGTGGCGCCGTACACCCTCGACCGCGCGGAGAAGATCACCGGCATCCCGGCGGCTCGGATCGCCGAGGCCGCGGAGGTCTACGCGCGGGGCCCCAACACCTCGACGCTCTGGGCGATGGGGCTCACCCAGCACTCGACCGGCACCGACATCGTCGCGAGCCTGCTCAACCTGATGCTCGCCTGCGGGATGGTGGGCCGGTGGGGCGCGGCGATGATGCCGATCCGCGGGCAGAACAACGTCCAGGGCGCGAGCGACGTGGGGGCGATCCCGTTCGCCTACACCGACTACCGCCCGGTGACGGACCCGGCCAACCGCGCCGAGTACGCGGCCGCGTGGGGGCTCCCGCCCGAGGCCCTCTCCCTCGAGACCGGGATGATGGTCACCGAGATCGTGCACGACGGGAGCCCCGTGCGCGGCCTCTACGTGATGGGCGAGAACCCGGTCCTGTCCGACCCGAACGTCGCGGCCGCCGAGGAGTGGGTCCGGCGGCTCGAGTTCCTCGCGGTGCAGGACCTCTTCCTGACCGAGACCGCGCGGTGGGCCGACGTCGTGCTCCCGGGGAGCTCGTTCGCCGAGAAGCTCGGCACCACCGCCAACACCGACCGGCACATCCAGCTGATGCGCCCGGCCGTGCCGCCCCCGGGCCAGGCCCGGCGCGACCTCGACATCCTGGTCGAGCTCTCGGAGCGGCTCGGCCTGCCGACCCGGTTCGCGGACGCCGGCGAGGTGATGGACGAGATCGCGCGGGTGACGCCGAACTGGCGCGGCGTGTCGTACGCCCGGCTCGAACGCGAGGGCGCGCTCCAGTATCCGGTGCCGTCCGCCGACGCGGCGGGGACGCCGTTCCTGTTCGGGGAGCGCTTCCCGACGCCCGACGGCCGCGGCCGGTTCGTGCCGGTGGAGTACCTGCCGCCGGGCGAGCTCCCCGACGACGAATTCCCCTTCGTCCTCAACACCGGGCGCCAGATGTACCACTGGCACACCGGCACGATGACCCGGCGATCCACCGGGCTCGACTCCCGCGAGCCGCTGCCGGTCGCGGAGATCCACCCGGTCGACGCCCGGCGCCTCGGCGTCGCCGACGGCGAGACGCTGCGGGTCACCTCCCGGCGCGGCAGCGTGCTGATCGCGGCCCGGGTGAGCGAGCGCCAGGCGCACGGCCAGGTGTTCATCCCGATGCATTTCCGCGAGGCCGCCGCCAACCTCCTCACCAACCCCAAGCTCGACCCCTACGCCAAGATCGCCGAGTTCAAGGTCGCGGCGGTCCGGGTGGAGAAGGGATGAAAGGGCGGCGAGGGGTGGGCGGTGAGCGGGCCAGGCGGAGGCGGCCCCC
>CAMLHU010000065.1 GCA_946479825.1 uncultured Gemmatimonadota bacterium | reverse complement strand
GGGGTTGACCAGCTTCACGTCGAAGCGGTGCTGGTCCCACTTCTTCTCGATGGGACCCGACGGGACCTTCGCGTTCAGTTCCATCTCACCGCACCCAGCCGAGGAAGACGCTGACCGGCACCAGGGCGAAGCCGAGGGCCACGACGATCGCCACCAGGGCCGCGACGTCCCGGTGCAGCGGCTTGGCGCCCGGCTTGGCGATGCCGAGGGTCCGCCACGCGCTCCAGGCGCCGTGGAACAGGTGGAGCCCGAGCGCCGCCATCGCGAGGACGTAGAACAGCACCACCCACCAGACCTTGAACGTGGCGGTGAGGTTGCCGTACACGTCGCCCGGGGTGAAGACGCCCCCCGGATGGATGGTGCCGGTCGTGATGTGCAGGATGTGGAACGGGATGAAGAGCAGCAGCAGCACGCCGCCCCAGCGCATCGTCCGCGCGGCGAGCGTGGAGACCTGCGGCTCGCGGCGTTCATAGCCCAGCGGCCGGGCGGCGGCGTTCCGGACCGTCAGGCGGTAGGCGCTGATGACGTGGACCACGACCGCCGCGAGCAGGACCACCCGCGCCACCCAGAGCAGCTCGTTGAGCGGGCCGTGGAGCAGGTGCGAATAGCCGTTGAGCTTGTCGGGGCCCTGGAAGATCTGGAGGTTCCCGACCATATGGGCGATCACGAAGCCGATGCCGATGATGCCGGAGACGGCCATCAGCACCTTCTGCCCGATCGTGGACCGCCAGAGGCGGGTGAATGGATTCATCTCGGTGTCCGCTCCGGTGTCGGGCGCGCGCCGACCGCGCGCCCTCCGCGTTCCGCTAGACGATCGCCATCACGTCGCTGACGGCCTTGGCCGACGTGTGGAGCGCGGTGCGCTCCTCGGCGGTCAGCGTCACTTCCACCACCTGCTCCAGCCCCCTGGCGCCGAGCTTGCACGGCACGCCGCAGAACACGTCCTTGAGCCCGTACTCGCCGGTGAGCCAGGCCGAGCACGGGAGGATGCGCTTCTTGTCGAGCGCGATCGCCTCGACCATCTGCACCGCCGCGGCGCTCGGCGCGTAGTAGGCCGAGCCGGTCTTGAGGTACTGGACGATCTCGGCCCCGCCGTTCCGCGCGCGGGTCACGATCGCCTCGAGCTTGTCCTTGGCGAGGAGCTGGGTGACCGGGATGCCGGAGACGGTGGTGTAGGAGATGAGCGGGACCATCGTGTCGCCGTGGCCGCCCAGGACCATCGCCTGGATGTCCTCGACGCTCACGTCGAGCGCCTCGGCCAGGAACGAGCGGTAGCGCGCGGTGTCGAGCACGCCCGCCATGCCGATGACCCGCTCCCGGGGGAAGCCGGTCTCGCGCATCGCGACGTAGCACATCACGTCGAGCGGGTTCGAGACCACGATGACGATGCTCTTCGGCGCCACCTTCTTGATGTTCTCGGCGACCGACTTGACGATGCCGGCGTTGGTCTTGACCAGGTCGTCGCGGCTCATCCCCGGCTTCCGGGCGATGCCGGCGGTCACGACGAACACGTCGCTCCCCGCGGCCGCGTCGTAACTGGTGGTCCCGACCACGCGCGTGTCGAACCCCTCGATCGGGGCCGACTCCCACTGGTCGAGGCCCTTCCCCTGCGGGACGCCGTCCACGACATCGAGCAGGACGACGGTGCGGGCCAGGTGCTTTTCGGCGAGGCGCTGGGCGGCGGTGGCGCCCACGTTGCCGGCGCCGACGACGGTGATCTTCTGCAGCATAGGAGGCGAGAGCCTTCGTTCAGGTCCTTGGCACGGTGCGCGCCCGGACCCGGGGTGGGCCGAGCGTCGGAATGTATTGTGACGCGGCGCCGCGGCCAAGCCCCGCGCGATGTTCAACGCGGCGCGCGCGTGATACGTTGTTGCGAGCAGACCCGCGAACGTGTTCCAGGTTCCCCGAGCCCCCGAGCCGATGCACTTCCGCCGTCACCTCCCTGCCGCCCTGCTGGCGTGCCTCGCGACCTTCGTGCCCCGTGCGCTCGCCGCGCAGGACAACTACGAGATCCAGGTCTACGGCGCCGAGACCACCGACCCCGGCGCCACGATGCTGGAGCTGCACTCGAACTTCACCGTTGACGGCCGCACCACGGTCGAGGACGGCGTGCGCCCCACCGACCACGCCCTCCACGAGACGGTGGAAGTGACGCACGGCTTCACCGGCTGGTTCGAGGTCGGGTTCTACGCCTTCACCACGGCGCAGGAGGGGGGCTGGCACTACGTGGGGAGTCACATCCGTCCGCGGGTGCGCGTGCCCGACGCGTGGCACTGGCCGCTCGGGGTGAGCGTGTCGCAGGAGATCGGCTGCCAGGACACCGACTATGCGGGAGAGCGCTGCAACTACGAGCTCCGGCCCATCGTGGACAAGCAGTGGGGCCGGTGGTACTGGGCGGTGAATCCGGCGCTCGAGGCCGCGCTTACCGGCCCCGACCGGCGGGCCGGCTTCTCGCCCAGTGCCAAGGTGAGTTACCAGTTCTCACGCCGGGTGACCGGCGGGGTCGAGTACTACGGCGGGATGGGGCCGCTGGCGGACCTCCTCCCCGCCGACGCCCAGGAGCACCAGATCTACCCGGCAGTGGATCTTGACCTGGGCCCCGGCTGGGAGTTCAACGCAGGGGTCGGGTTCGGCCTCACCCCCGGGACCGACCGCCTCCTCGCCAAGGTGATCCTCGGTCGGCGCCTCGGCCGCTAAGCCTTCGGCGTCCGGGCGCGGCCCCGCCCACGACCGCCCCGGCGCGACTTCCCCCGCCCGGCCGTGGGGCCGCCTTCGGCCGCCGCCGCGTCGGCCGGCACCTCGCCCCCACGTCCCACCTGCCGCATCGCCTCGTAGAGCACGATCCCGGCGGCCGTCGCCAGGTTGAGCGACCGCACGTTCCCCGGCATCGGGATCTTGAAGCACTGCTCCGGGTGCTTCTCGACGATCCGCGCCGGCAATCCCGTGTCCTCACGGCCGAAGACCAGCACGCTGTTCTCGCGGTAGGGCGCATCGAGATAGCTCCGCTCCGCGTGGGCCGAGAAGTAGAGACACCGCTCCCGCGCGATCGCCCGCCGGAACTCGAACCAGTCGGGATGGAGCCAGAGGTCCACCTTGTCCCAGTAGTCGAGCCCCGCCCGCTTGAGGTGCTTGTCGTCGAGCGAGAACCCGAGCGGCTCGATCAGGTGCAACGCGCTGTCCGTCGCGGCGCACAGGCGCGCGATGTTCCCGGTGTTGGGGGGGATCTGGGGCTCGATCAGGGCGATGTGGAGTGGCATGGAGGTCGGGGGTCAGCGGTCAGGGGTGAGCGGTCAGGGGTCAGGGGTCAGCGCCCGGACGCGAAGGCGCGATCGAGCAGCGGGATCAGGGTCTTCCAATGCCGCTCGGCGGCGGCCTGGTCCCACGCCGGCGTGTCGCGGAAGACGAAACCGTGGCGGGCCGGATAGGTCTCGATCAGGTGGTCGACCCCGGCCGAGGCGAGCGCGGCCTCGAGCCGCTTGAGCATCGCGTCGTCGAACCCCGCGTCCTCGATCGCCCGGGCGATGTAGAGCCGCGCCCTGATCCTGGGGACCAGCAGGTGCGGGCTGTCGGGGGCGTCGGTCGCGAGCTGGCTCGGGTGATACGACCCCACCGCCGCAAAGCGATCGGGATAGGTCGCCGCCGCGATCAGGGCCATCCGCCCGCCCATGCAGTAGCCGGTCGCGCCGACCGGACCCGGCCGGACGTCGGGCTGCGCAGCCAGGTAGTCCAGGAACGCCGGAATGTCGGACATCACGTTGGCCGGGGTCGCGAGCGCGAAATACTTCTCCATCAGTACCTTCCGCTGCGCCGGATCGGAGAAGACCGTCATCCCGTTCATCGGTTCGTACGCGCCGGAACGGTAGAAGAGGTCCGGCATCAGCGCGAAATAGCCGTGCCGGGCCAGGCGCTCGCCCACCTCGAGCATCGCCGGCCGGATGCCGATCCCGTCCATCAAGACCAGCACCGCCGGCCAGGGCCCCCGGCCGTCGGGACGGAACACGAAGCTGCGGCACTGCCCGTCACGGGTCCTGATCCGGATCTCCTCCACGTTCACCCTCCTCGCGTATGCATTTCGCGGCGCGGGTCGCGCCGGAGTCCTTCCACCGGCACGAGCACTCCCCGCTCGGCCGCACGAAGACGGTCTTCCGCCCCGCGGTCGGCCCGCGCGGTCCACGTCCGCCGGATGAGCCCTTCGAGCTCGGAGTCGGTCGCGCCGTCGCGCAGCGCCGCGCGCAGGTCCACGCCGTCGCGGGCGTACAGGCACAGCAGCCAGGTGCCGTCGGCGGTCAGGCGGCTGCGGTCGCAGTCACGACAGAACGGCGCGGTGGTGCTGGCGATGACCCCGAAGGTCGTCCCGTCGGAGAGCCGGAACCGGTCGGCCGGGGCCGCGCCGCGTCCCGCCACCGGTTCGATGGCGCCGAACTCGGCCGTGAGCCGCGCCAGGATCTCGTCCCGCGGCACGACGTCGGCCATCCGCCAGCGGGTCGCCCCGCCGACGTCCATATACTCGATGAAGCGCACCTCGGCCCCGACGGTCCGGCCGTAGCGCACCAGGTCGCCGAGCTCGTCGTCGTTGAACCCGCGGATCACCACGGCATTCAGCTTGAGCGCCGCGAACCCCTGGGCCGCGGCGGCCTCGATCCCGGCGAGGATGTCACCGTGCCGGGTGGTGCGCGAGAACGCCAGCGCCCGGTCGGGCCGCAGCGTATCGAGACTCACCGTCACCCGGTCGAGCCCCGCCGCCCGGAGCGCCGCAGCTTCGCGGGCCAGGAGCGTTCCGTTGGTCGTGAGCGCGAGGTCGCGCGGCGCCGCGCCCGCCTTGAGCCGGGCGACCAGCCCAGGCAGGTCCTGGCGGAGCAGCGGCTCGCCGCCCGTCAGCCGCACCTTGTCGGCTCCCAGACGGCCGAAGATCGCGGCCAGCCGGACGATCTCCTCGAACGCCAGGATGCTCTCGCGCGGCAGCCAGACATAGTCCTCCTCCGGCATGCAGTAGCGGCAGCGGAGGTTGCAGCGGTCGGTGACGGAGATGCGGAGCGCGCCGAGCGGGCGGCCGAGCCGGTCGGAGGGACGCGCGAGCGGTGGAGCGTCAGCCATTGAGGCGCTCCGCCGGCACTGTCCCGCCGGGCGCGGTCGGATCCACCCACGCGACCGACCCGTCGGCGTAGAACTCCTTCTTCCAGATGGGCACGCGGCGCTTGAGCTCCTCGATCACGTGGCGGCAGGCGTCGAACGCGGCGTCGCGATGCCCCGACCCGACGGCGATCGCGACCGCGACGTCCCCGATGGCCAGCGCACCGACCCGATGCCGGACGGCGACCTTGGCCGGCCACCGAGCCTCCGCCTCCGCGGCGATCGCGGCGATCTCGGCCTCGGCCAGCGGAGCGTAGGCCGAATACTCGAGCCGCTCGACCGCCCGCCCGGCGTGGTGGTCGCGCACGATGCCGAGGAAGGTCGCGATGCCGCCGCGGTCGGGCGCCGCGACCTCACCCACCAGTGCGGCGAGCTCGATCGGCCGATCGATCAGGTGCCCCACCCTACCCCCCCCCCACAGGGGGCAGGAGCGCCACTTCGTCCCCGTCCACCACCGGCGTCGTGGCCCGGACCTGACGGAAGTTCACCGCGCACAACGGGTTGGCCGGCAGACGGGTCAGGGCGGGCCAGCGAACCCGCGCGGCGACGAGGACGTCGCCCACCGTTGCCGGAGCTCCCACCTCGACCACCAGCGACTCCGCACCCACCACCTCGGCGTAGCGCGCCAGCAGGCGGAGGGTGACGGTGACGCGGGTCTCGGTGGTGGCGGACATAGGCTCCCGGAAAATAAAGAGGCCGCCCGGCGGCGGCCCCTCGATACACCCCTGACAGCTCAGCTGGCCGGCTGCTCGGTGGCGGCGTCCTCTTCGGCCACCAGAGCCCGCAACTCCTTGCTGGGCTTGAAGACAGGCACCGGCCGGGCGGCGACTTCCACCGGCTCGCCGGTCCGGGGGTTCCGGGCCATCCTGGTCTTCCGGCGCCGGATCTTGAAGGTGCCGAAGCCCCGGACTTCGATGTTGTGCTGGGCCTTAAGCGCGTCCTTGACCGCATCCAGGAAGGCGTCGACCACGCGAGCGCAGTCCTTCTTGGAGATCATCGGACCGGCCGTCCGGGCGATGGATGCAGTGACTTGTTCGACGAGGTCAGCCTTGGTCATGCATCCCCTCCGCCGGGTTCCGGACGTGCCCCGAGGTGGGGCAAGCTTGGAGGAGACTCTACGAGCTTACCTGTTGACTGTCAAGGGGTTGGGCCCTCACCGCCCCCCGGCGGCCGGGGCGGCACCCAGCAGATCGAGGAACTCCCGGAAGTGCGGATAGGCGTCGTGGGGGCCCGGAGCGGCCTCGGGATGGTACTGTACCGCGAACACCGGAAGCTCTCGGTGCTTGAGCCCTTCCACCGTGCCGTCATTGAGGTTCCGGTGGGTCAGCTCGAGCCCCGGAGCCCCCGGAATGGCCGTAGAATCGGCCTCTCCGGCCACCGCGAAGCCGTGGTTCTGCGAGGTGATAAGTACCCGTCCCGTCGAGAGTTCGCGCACGGGATGGTTGCCCCCGCGATGCCCGTACGGGAGCTTGACCGTCCGGCCCCCGTAGGCCAACCCCAAGAGCTGATGCCCCAAGCAGATACCGAATGTCGGGATCCCGGAATCGCACAGGTCCCGGATGGTCTTGATGGCGTAATCGAGCGGAGCCGGGTCGCCGGGACCGTTCGACAGGAAGAGCCCGGCCGGCTCGAGCGCCCGGACCTCGGCCGCCGAGGTGGCGCCGGGGACCACCACGACCTCACACCCCGAATCGGCCAGCATCCGGACGATGTTGCGCTTCATCCCGAAGTCGAAGGCCACCACTCGCGGGCCTGACCCGACCCGTTCGACCTTGGTGGTCCCCGCCCGGGAGGCCAGGTCGAGCCCTTCCATCGACGGGCTGGCCAGCAGGGCCTTGGTGATCTCGGGCGTGGGGCCGGTCCCTTCGGCGATGACCCCGCGCATGGCGCCGCGGGAGCGGAGGTGCCGGGTGAGCGCGCGGGTGTCCACGCCCTCGATGGCCGGGATCCCGCTTTCGGCGAGCCACGGGCCGAGCGCCTGGGTGGCCCGGTAGTTGGACGGGACGCGCGCCAGCTCACGGACGACCACCCCGGCGACCTTGGGCGCTCCCGACTCCATGTCCTCGGGATTGACGCCGTAATTGCCGATCATCGGCGCGGTCATCACCACGATCTGGCCGAGGAAGCTCGGATCGGTGAAGGTCTCCTGGTAGCCGGAGAGCCCGGTGGTGAAGACCACCTCGCCGAAGCCAGGGGTGATCGGTGCGGGGGCGGTCCCGGCGAACCAGGTCCCGTCCTCCAGCAATACAAAAGCGGGGCGGCCGGTCATCCGGCCACCCCGCCCGAGATCGTCGCGAGTGAGATCAAGTCAGTTCTTCTTGGGCGCCGGGGCCGCGGGGGCCGGCGTGCTGGAGATCGGAAGCGAGGAGGCCGGCGCGTTGCCGGTCGTCCCCGTCGCGGCCGGGGTGGTGGTCCCGGTGGCCGGCGCCGCGCCCGTCGCTCCGGGGATCGGGAGCGAGCCGGTGCTCGACGGCGCCGGAATGCTCGGCGCCTGCTGCAGCTGCTGCTGCACCGCGCTCGGCGCCTGGCTCCGGTTGGCGGAGAGCACCGAGAGGACCAGCGAGAGGAACAGGAAGATCCCGCCCAACCACCACGTGCCCTTGGTGAGGATGGTGGCCGCCTGGCGCCCGCCGATCACGTTCATGTCCATCTGGCCGCCACCCATCGACGCGAGACCGCCCCCCGACCCGTCCTGCAGCAGGACGAACAGGGCGATGAGCAGCGACACGATGATGAGCAGCACGACGAACAGCGTGAACATAGGATCTCCTGGGCAGCCCCAAGTTTAAACGGGGGGCGCCGTCGCGGCAACGCCGCGGGTCAGGCGGCGTCGGCCGCGGCGACGATCCTGGCCCAGCTGTCGGGCTTGAGGCTCGCCCCGCCGACCAGCAGCCCGTCGATCTCCGCCTCGGCCAGCAACCCCGGCGCGTTATCCGGGTTGACGCTGCCGCCGTAGAGGATCCGGGGGCGCTCCGGGAAGCCGAGCGCGGTCGCCCGGGCCCGGAGCGCGCGGTGCACCGTCGCGGCGTCCGCCGGGGTGGCCACCTTGCCGGTGCCGATGGCCCAGACCGGCTCGTACGCGAGGATGACGCGGCCCAGCTCCGCCGCGGTGAGCCCGTTGAGCGCGGCATCGAGCTGACGGAGCACCACCGCCTCGGTGCGCCCGGCCTCGCGGTCGGCCAGCAATTCGCCGACGCAGAGCAGCGGCACCAGGCCGCCCGCCAGGAGCGCGCGCACCTTCCGCGCGGTGTCCGCCTCGGTCTCGCCGAAGACGTGGCGCCGCTCGGAGTGCCCCACCAGCGCGCCGGCCGCGCCGGTGGCCGCCACGAGCGGAACGGAGACCTCGCCGGTGAAGGCGCCCTTCGGCTCCCAGTACACGTTCTGCGCACCCACGCGCACGTCGGCGCGGTCGAGGAAGGCGCGCACCGTGCTCTCGAGCGAGACGGCCGGCGGGAAGAACCAGAGCGCCCGCCCGAGGCGGGGCGGCGCCAGCGTCAGGAACTCCGCCGCGAAGTCCCGCGCCTCGGCGGGCGTCATCTGCATCTTCCAGTTCGCGGCGAGGATCAGGTCGCGCATCAGTTGCCTCCGGCCGGCCGGCGCAGGCGGTAGACCCGCACCCGCGGCCGGCGCATGGTCGAGTCGCCGAAGACGCCGAGCACGGCGTCCGGCTCGATGGTCTCGATGGTGAACCCTTCGGGCAGCGTCACCGTGCCGATCCAGCGCCCGTCGCGGCCGAGGATCCGCCAGGTGCGGGTGGAATCCCCCACCCCCTGGAACCAGAGCGCGCCCGCCGGGTCGGCGAGCATCCGGCCGAAGGCCGGGAGGTAGTCGGGGAATGGGATCGAGTCGAGTCCGGCGGTGAGGGCGGAGCCCACCGGATCGGCGGGGCCGGCCGGGGCGGCGGTGCGCGCCCGACGGAACGCCGCGATCGCCTCCGGCCCCAGCACCTGCACCGGCTGATCGACCCGGAGGATCCGGACCGGACGCCCGTGCACGTAGGCGGTGGCGGCGAACGCCGCCGGCATCCCGACCCAGACCGTGTCGCCCACCAGCGCGTAGCTGGTCACCCGTCCGAAGGGCCGATTGGCGGGCACGAGGACGCGGGTCGTATCCCCCGCCCCGTGCACCGGGAGGCCGAAGACCTCGCCGGACACGAAGCGGCCCACGGTGTCAGGCGCCGTTCCGTGCGCCCCCTGCACCAGCACCAGGCTCGAATCGGTGCGCACCGACCAGGCGGCCCCCG